>NZ_JAFCTX010000015.1:0-106460 GCF_049896245.1 Cypionkella sp. TWP1-2-1b2
CTGCGAAGCTCCATAGGATGTGATTTGCCCATCTCGATCCCCTATATCTGGAAAGATCAGGGAATCAGAAACCGTCCAAGATGGGAAGCCTGAATCATATGAACGGCGACTTGCTCTAGTGGTCAGTTTGCAACAGATACACAAGTCATTCCCAGCGGGGAAGACCGGCTGAACCCGCCCAAAGGGCTTGGATCACAGCAGCCCACGCCCCGCCAAATTGCGCATCAGCGCAGCACTGCCAAAGGCCCACTCCGGTGCCTCGGTGGATAACCGCACTGTGTTCCGCAAAACCCCAAGTTCGGGCGCGGCGATACTCACCACGTCACCTAAATGATGGGTAAAGCCCTGCCCCGGCCCATCGCGATCTTGCACCGGCGAAAACATCGTGCCGCAATACAGCATGAAGCCATCGGGGTATTGGTGATGGCGGCCCCGGGTTTGCGCCACCAGATCGGCGGGGTCGCGGCTGATTTGGCGCATCGACGAGGCGCCTTGCAGGTGGAAGCCGTCTTCGCCCGTGACGGTGAGGGTAAGGTCAAGCTGGCGGACCGTATCGAGGGTGAAATTGCCATCAAAAATGCGGATAAACGGGCCGATGCTGGCCGCCGCGTTGTTGTCTTTCGCCTTACCCAGCAGCAGCGCCGAGCGGCCCTCGACATCGCGCAGGTTGACATCATTGCCAAGGCTCGCGCCGACGATCTGGCCTTGGGAATTGACCGCCAGCACCACCTCGGGCTCGGGGTTGTTCCATTGGCTGATCGGGTGCAGGCCGACCGATGCGCCGTAACCCACGGCAGACATCGGCTGGGCTTTGGTAAAGACCTCGGCATCCGGGCCGATGCCGACTTCGAGATATTGGCTCCACAGACCTTCAGCTTGCAGCAGGACTTTGACTTCGGCGGCTTTGGCGGAACCGGGGATCAGATCGCGCAAGCTGTTGCCGATCACATCCGCGACGCGGGCGCGTATCTCGGTAGCGCGGGCGGGGTTTCCGGCGGCGCGTTCTTCGATCACCCGTTCGACCATCGAGCGGGCGAACGTCACACCGCAGGCCTTCACCGCTTGCAAGTCGTTTGGGGCAAGGAGGTGGGTCTGGCTTTGGTCGGGCTCGATGGAGGCTGCGGCGATGTCGGTGAGGGCGCCTAGGTCTTCGCCTTGGATACTGCTGATAAATCCCGCGATATCAGGATGTTCCAGTGCATCGCACATCGTCGGAGCGGCTTTGCTGGTGATGTCGATGACGCGATCCTCGCGCAGGGTGACAAGGCTGGGGCCGATACCTGCACGCCAGACGCGACCAAGCCAAAGGCCATTGGGAAGGCTAAGATTTGCGGTTTGCGACATGGTTTGACCTTGGTTGGGATGTGGCGAGAGTGGGGGATTTTGGCGGTGGTGTCGATGGCTTAGCGCGGGATTCAGCACGGCAACTTAGCCGGGGATTTAGCGCAGTCCGCCGCCCTGCCTGATCCAGCCGAAATAGTCAGCGCTGCCCATCTGGCCGCCTTTCAACGCCAGTTGCAACCCGTCATGCACGCCGTCACCATGGCCGGTAAACAGCGCAGCACCGGGGATGGTGGGGGCAAGCGCGCTGAGGGCGAACAGGCCAAGCTGGCGCGCGCCATGGCCTGAGGTGTCACCGCCCGAGATCACGGCGCGGCGGATTTTGGAGGCTTTGAGGCTGGCATCCAGCACGCGGCCAAGGCTTTCACCGATGCGTTGGTTGGCGGCTTCGGCGGGGATTTGGCTTTGGCTTAGGGCGGTGCGAAAGGCGACCACTGCGGGGTCATTTGGGCCCGCGGCGGTAAGGATCAGCGGGCTTTGGCCACTGGCGATCAGGGTTAGCGCGGCTTGGGTGGCCTCGGTTTCGGCGGCTGCGGCGTTGCTGAGCAGGGTTGCGGCGTTCAGGCGAACAAGGCCGAAGCCGTTTGCGGCGGACCATTCGATCTGGGCGGCGGTGGTGGGAGAGACCGAACCAGAGACGGCGATGATCTGGGCAACCTTACCAGCCGAGGGCGTGGGTGATGCGGCGGGGATTAAGCCCTTGCGCTGCCAATATTCGATAAGTGCATATTCTATGCCTTGAGAGCCAACCAGGAGCCGTAGATTATCGCGATTCTGCCAGATCAGCCGACCTGCGGCGGCGTCAGACTCGGCTGTCATTGTATCAAAGCTCAGCAGGCGGGCCGTTTGCAGGGCCGTGTCTAGCGAGGTTTGGGCGGTTTGCGGATCGGCCAAAACCTCTAGATCCAGCAGGGCTGCGGGCAGATCGGTTTGGACAGCGAGGTGGCGCAGCACATCGGACTCGGCCATCGGAGTGACGGGGTGCTGCGCCATCACCGGGTGGCGGTCAAGCCGGAACACCCCCTGCGGGGTGCCCGCGAACAGATGGCCGAAGGCTTGGTAGCGGCGCATTCTTGGGGCCGCAGTCAGCAGCGGGATGCCTTTCGAGGGGCAGGCTTGCAGGGCAAGCTTAGTGGCTACGCCGATATTGCCGACATGGCGGGCGGAATCGAGGGTGGAGCAGATTTTATAATGCAGGAAGGGCGCGTTTAGGCCAGCCAAGAACGCCAACGGTGCGGGCATGTTTGCGGCCATCCATGCGGGGCTATGGCTGCGGGCGGTGGAGGCGATGCCGAGGCCACGGACGCCGGGAAAACGGGCAAGTTGCGCGGGGGTGGGGGTGTCGAAGAACAGGATCGAGGGCAGACCTGCGA
Organism: Cypionkella sp. TWP1-2-1b2; assembly: GCF_049896245.1. Classification (NCBI taxonomy): domain Bacteria; kingdom Pseudomonadati; phylum Pseudomonadota; class Alphaproteobacteria; order Rhodobacterales; family Paracoccaceae; genus Cypionkella; species Cypionkella sp. TWP1-2-1b2. The sequence continues at coordinate 2,715 of NZ_JAFCTX010000015.1, forward strand.
AGGTTAATGCCTCCATCACCGCCGCCGAGCCGGTGAAATCGTCGCCATACCATGTGATCAGCAGACCATCGGGCAGGATTTCTCGCATTGTGCTTCCTTCGACTTGACCCCAGCATATTATCTCATCATACCAGTTGAGCAAGGGGCGAATGGAGAGAGCTATGACGAAGATTGCGTTGTTTGGGGCTGGCGGAAAAATGGGCGTGCGGCTGTCGCGCAATCTGGCGAAAACCGATTATGCGGTGGCGCATGTCGAGGTGTCCGAGGCGGGTCAGGCGCGCTTGCGCGAGGCTATTGGTGCGGAGTGTGTGGTGCCTGCGGTTGCGGTTCAGGGCGCGGATGTGGTGGTGCTGGCAGTGCCGGATACCGCGATTGGCAAGGTGGCGGGCATGGTGGTGCCGATGGTGGCACTCGGCACGATTGTGATCTGTCTGGACGCCGCAGCCCCCTTTGCAGGGCACCTGCCTGCGCGCGCCGATATCACTTATTTCGTCACCCACCCCTGCCATCCGCCGATTTTCAACGATGAAACCGACCCCGAGGCGAAGCGCGATTTCTTTGGCGGGGTGGCTGCGAAGCAAGGCGTGGTGAATGCGCTGATGCAGGGGCCGGAGGCGCATTATGCGGTGGGGGAAGCGGTGGCGCAGGCGATTTTTGCGCCTGTGGTGCGCTCGCATCGCGTCACGGTCGAGCAGATGGCAATGCTGGAGCCGGGGCTGTCAGAGACTGTGGTGGCCTCGCTTTTGGTGGTGATGCGCGAGGCGATGGACGAATGTGTGGCGCGCGGGGTGCCGCAAGCGGCGGCGCGGGATTTCCTGCTGGGGCATATGAACATCCTCGCGGCGGTGATCTTTGACGAACAGCCGGGGGTGTTCTCGGATGCCTGCAACAAGGCGATTGAGTTCGGCAAGCCGATGCTGATGCGCGATGACTGGAAGAAGGTGTTTGAGTGGAACGAGATTACCGCTTCTATTCAACGGATTACCTGAGGTTCTTAAGGTTAATGGACGCCCCCTTCCGCAAGGTTGGGGGCGTATTTCAGTTGCCTCCAAATTTCTGAAGCGCCTGCGCCAGCTCTTTGTGATCTTTGGCATAATCGGCCAAGGCGACGCCTTGTACTGCCGCCTCCCATGCCTGACGGATTGCGGCGACGCCCGAGGCCGCACCACCGGGATGGCCGTGGATGCCGCCACCGCCGAGATACATGAGGTCAGTGGTTTGGCCGGTTCTGGCATAGGTTTCAACGGCTTGGCCGCCCCATTGGCCTGAACCCACCACCGGCAAGGGACGATCTGCGGGGGTAAAAATCGGTGTCATGCAATCGTGGAACGAACGGATGAAACTATCATCAGGTTCCCAATATTTCGCAGCTATGCCGTTGATTTGAAACTGATCTACCCCTAGCAAGCGCCAGATTTTGCTCCACGCGGTGAACTGCATCCCCAGACCGGGATGCCGGGTCAGGATATCCCAGCCGTTGCGATGGGCGTGCAGGCACAGGGCAGAGCGTTTGCGCAGAAAGGTCATGCCGCCGTAGCCCACGGAATTGATGTTGATCACCGCCGCGTTGCCGCCAGCTTTGACGACAAGATCATGATTTTCCAGCATTTGATCGGGATCGGCGGAGGAGATGCCCCAAGCATACATAACCCGTTTGCCGGTGCGTTGTTCGTGGGCATCAATCACCGGCATCACCGCGGCGATGCGGTCAGCCAAGGGGGAATAGCCGGGACTCATCAGTTTTTCGTCGTCTTTGATGAAGTCAACGCCAGCGTCGCAAAGTTCCCGCACCATCAGCGCGGTTTCAGAAGGCGTCAGGCCCAAGGCGGGTTTGATGATCGAGCCGATGATCGGACGGTTGTAGACATTGGTGAGTTTGCGCGAACCCCCGATACCGAATTGCGGACCGGGATGGCGGGCAAAAGCGGCGGGCAGATCAAAATCCATCACCCGCACGCCGGACAGGCCGCGCACCGCATAGACACCGCCGACGGTGATCGTCATCAACGCGGCGATATCGGTGCCGACGGCTTCCAACGGGTAGCCGATCACCACATCAGCGCGGTGGAAAGTGCTGCCTTCGGTGGGGAAGGACGGGTTTTGGCTGTCGGGCAAAGCGGTGATTGACAGCACGCGGGCGGCGCAGCGGGCTTTTAAGGCTGCGGTTTCCCCCGGCAGATAGGTGAAGGTGCCGGTCGATTGATCCGAGGCGATTTTCGCCGCCAGCGCTGCGGGATCGCCGGGCGTTTCCAGACGGTAGGTGACTTTGATCAGATCATCGGACATCGGTGGCCTCCCCATGGATGTAGCTTGCATACTCATCATACCTGTTGAATTCAAGCGCCCTGCGTGGCAAGTTGGATGCAGTTTGGAAGGAGCCTTGTTTTGCCACAACCCCTGATCGGTGCCGTGATCGGCTGCAAATTTTTCGCCCAAAATCAGCTACATGCTTGGGCGGACTTGCCCGGCGCGCGGATTGTGGCTTTGTGCGACCGCGATGCGGTGCGGCTGGCGGAAACGGCCGCAAGGTTTGGCATTGCGCGAACCTATGCCGATGCGAGCGCGATGTTTGCGGCAGAGCGGCTGGATTTCGTCGATATCGCAACCACGGTCGCCTCGCATCGGCCCTTGGTTGAGGCGGCGGCGCGGGCGGGGGTGCATGTGATCTGCCAAAAGCCGTTTGCGGCGAATATGGTGGATGCGCGGGCGATGGTGGCGGCGGTGGAAGCGGCGGGTAAGACCCTGATGGTGCATGAGAATTTCCGTTGGCAATCGGCGGTGCGGCGGGTGATTGAGATTGTGCGGACAGAAGAATTGGGCGAGGTGTTCTTTGGCCGGGTTAGCTTTCGGTCCGGCTTTGATGTATTCTCTGGCCAGCCTTATCTGGCTGAGGGCAAGCGGTTTATTATCGAGGATTTGGGCATCCATATCCTTGATATTGCACGGGCTTTGTTTGGTGATGTGGTGCGGATGGCGGCCACGACGCGGCGGATCAATCCTGCGATCAAGGGTGAGGATGTGGCGACGATGCTGCTGTCGCATGGCGCGGGGGCGACAAGCGTGGTGGATTGTTCTTACGCCACCCAGCGCAGCCCGGAGAGCTTCCCGGAAAGTTTGATAGAAATTGACGGCACCAAGGGCAGCTTGCGGCTGGAGGCGGGGTATAGGCTGGTGATGGGGGAGCGCATTGAGGATCTGTCACCGCCCATGCTGGATTGGGCGAGCCGACCTTGGCACAATATTCAGGAAAGCGTGCTGATCATCCAGCGGCATTTTCTGGCGTGCATTGCGGCAGGAATCCAACCGGAAACCTCGGGCAAGGATAATTTGCAGACCCTCGCCTTGGTCGAGGCCGCCTATCTTGCAGCGACAGAGGGTCGGATGGTGGTGTTGGCTGCGCTATGAAGATCAGCCATGGCACGCTCAGTTTCAACTATGACGGCGTTGCGCTGCTGCGGATCAGTTTGGGCGAGGTCGAGGTGATCCGCGGCATCGCTTATCTGGTGCGCGATCGCGACTGGGGCACTTTGGTGCCGCAGATCAGCGATGAAGTGATTGAGCTAACGCGGATTTCCTACCGCGCCCGGTTTGAAAGCCAAGGTGCTGCTCTGGTGGTCAAGGTGGTGATCGACTTTGCCGAAGGGCTGAATTTCACGGCTGAGGCGCAGGCGGAGGGTGATTTTGAGACCAATCGCGCGGGCTTTACCGTGCTGCATCCGATCACCGGGGTGGCGGGCGCACCAGTGCTGGTCGAGCATAGCGATGGCACGCGGCGCGATGCGCAGTTTCCGCTGTTGATCGCGCCGTGGCAGCCGTTTCAAGACCTGCGTGCGCTGACGCATTGGCTGGGCGGCTGGCAAATCAGCTGCAGGATGGAGGGCGACGCCTTTGAAATGGAGGATCAGCGGCAATGGGGTGATGCCAGCTACAAGACCTATGTGCGGCCCTTGGCGCGGCCTTGGCCTTATCACATCGCGGATGCGGCGCGGTTTGATCAGGCGGTGCGGCTGAACTGGCAAGCGGCGGAGACGGTTGAAACCAGCCTGCCCCACACGACCGCCACCGGGGTTTTCCCGCAGACAGCGCTGGTGATCACCGCCGCAGAAGCAAGGCGGGCGGTGAAGCAGCCGGGCGATCTGGCCCTGGTGAAACCGCAGCGGCTGCTGTGTCACTTTGATGCGACCCGGCATGGTCTGGCAGAATTGCAGGCCTTCTCGGTGCTGCAAGCCAGGTATGAGGCCGCCTATGATCTGGAACTGATCGCCCGCTGTGATGGTGATCTGGATGCAGAATTCTCAGGCCATGCCAAAGACTTGGCCGCATCGAGGCTGCGCGTGGCCTCGATCATGATCTGCCCTTCGGGGGACCGACAATCGACCCCGCCGGGATCAGACTGGCCAGCCTGCCCGCCTTTGGCAGATGTCTACCAAGCCGCGCGTAAGGCTTTTCCGGGTGTGCGCTTGGGAGGCGGCATGGTCAGTTTCTTCCCCGAACTGAACCGCAAGCGGCCTCCGGTTGCGGGCTTGGATTTCGTCAGCCACGGGCTGTGCCCGATTGTGCATGATGCCAGCGACATAGGCGTGATGCAGACGCTGGAAGCGGTGGCGCATATCACCGCCTCGGCCCGCGCGATCATCGAAGGCAAGCCGTATCGCTTGGGGCCCAGCACGATTGCGATGCGACAGAATCCTTATGGCGCGCGGGTGATCCCCAATCCCGAAGCCGCGCGGATCTGTATGACCGATGATGACCCCCGCCATCGCACGGTGTTCGGCGCGGCTTATGTGCTGGGGCTGGCGGCGGCCTTGGTGGGGTCTGGGGTGGAAGTCTGGACACCAGCGGGGCTTTACGGGCCGCGCGGGGTGATGGATTGGAACGGGCAGGCCTATCCTTTAGCGCGGGTGCTGGCGGAACTGGCAGCGCGGGCAGGACAGCAAGTTGAGGCCGAACTGCTGCCAAATGTCTCGGCGCGGTTGCGGTTTTCCGGGGCCGAGATGACAACGAATCTGGCGAGTTATGTGCGCACAGAGCTTGCCTGACTGCAGGGTTTGCGCCTAAGCCGGATGGAGTGCGGTGATAAGATTGGGGGCGTGATGGTTTCGGAAAAGATCACCCGGCGTAAGCTTTCGGATCAGGTGTTTGATCGGCTGCGGGCAATGATCCTGACCGGCGAATTGGCGGCGGGCGCGGTGGTGCCTTCGGAGCGCGCGCTGATGCAGCGCTTTGGCGTGGGCCGCCCTGCGGTGCGCGAGGCCTTGCAGCAAATGCACACCATGGGCCTGATCAGCATCGCGCATGGCGAGCGCAGCCGGGTGAAAGCGCTGAACGCCAGTGCGGCGCTGGGTCAGGTCGATGCGGTGGCGCAGCTGCTGTTGTCGGCAGAACCGGGGGCCTTGGCGCATCTGAAAGAGGCGCGACGGATGTTTGAGGCGGGCATGGTACGGTTGGCAGCCGAGAAGGCCATTCCGGCGGATGTGGCGGATCTGCAGGCGATTCTGGCGCATCAGCGCGACTGTCTGGGCGATGCGCGGGCCTTTGTCGCAGCTGACGTCGCCTTCCACACCCGGATTGCCGCGATGGCCGGCAATCCGATCATGCTGGCGGTGTCGGAAGCGATGCTGAAATGGCTGTTTCGTTATCATTCGGCCTTGCTGCACTGGTCGGGCAAAGAGGATGTGACCCTGCAGGAACACGCTTTGATCCTTGCCCGCATTGCCGCCAAAGACGCGCCGGGGGCTGTGGCGGCGATGCAGGCGCATATCGCGCGCTCGGCGGATGTGATTGGGCATCACGGTTGAGACGGGCGCGGCATTTGGTATTTGCTCTTTTTGAAATACTCCCGCCGGAGGCTGCCTTGGTCAATGTCGGATGCCTCCGGCGGGAGTATTTTCGCCAAGATGAAAATTTTAGATAAGTTTTAACGGTTTAGCCGAGAGCCTTGGCGAATTCCGCGATGATCATGCAAGCGCTGACGGCTCCGAGGTCTTTGTGGCCTAAGCTGCGTGCGCCAAGCCGTGCGGCGCGGCCCAAAGTGGCTTGCATTTCGGCGGTGGCATCCGCTCCGGTTTGCGCGGCCTGCAGGATTTCGCCCCAGGTTGCGCCGGATTTGGCTGCCTCCGACGCCGGGTGCCAGGCGTCGATCATGGTCTTTTGGCCGGGTTCGGCTTTGCCGCGATGGGCGATGCCTTCAGCCATCGCGGTGATCAGGGTCGGGGTTTCGGCGCGGGGCATCGCGGTTCGGGGGCCTGCGATTTTGGCGGCGCGCATCAAGGCAGTGGCATAGAGCGGGCCGGAGGAGGCGCCGACGGCGTTGAGGAATGCGCGGGCGGCGGTGTTGAATTGGTCTTGCAGGGTGGGCAAGCCGGGTACTGCTGCGGCTGCGGCTTGCATGCCCTGTTCCATCGCGATGCCATGATCGGCGTCTCCGATCAGGCCATCCAGCGCACAGAGCGTGTCTCGCTCGGTGGCCATGCGGGCGGCGAGATTTTCGAACAGGGTTGTGAGGTTTTCAGTTGTGAAATCCATCGCTTAGCCAACCCGAAACATGGCGCAGTCGCATGGGTGGTCGAGCATTTGGGTGAGTTCATCGTCGAGGTGCATGATCGTGATCGAAGCCCCGGCCATCTCCATCGAGGTGCAATAGGGGCCGACAAGGGCGGTGTGGACCGTCAGGCCAGCACTCGCCAGACGCTCGGCGACGCGGGCGTAGAGGATGTAAAGTTCCATCAAGGGGGTCGAGCCGAGCGAGTTCACCAGAACCGCGACCTTCCCGCCCCCAGGCGCGGCCATCTCAGTGAGGATCGCGTCGATGATCTCATCGGCGACCGCATTCGCGGGCTTCAGAGGCCCGCGCCGGATGCCGGGTTCACCGTGGATGCCCATGCCTATTTCCATCTCGCCGCCCGGCAGATCGAAGTTCAGGCGGCGGGTTTGTGGCAGCGAGCAGGCGGAAAGCGCCACACCCATCGTATAGGTGCGGGCGTTGGCGTGGCGGGCGATGCGCTCAACCTCGTCCAGCGGCAGCATCAGATCAGCGGCAGCCCCGGTGCATTTGAAGATGAAGACATTTCCGGCCACGCCGCGCCGTTTGTTGGGGTCAGGCGAGGAGGCGATATCGTCGGTGGTCTGCACAGTGCGGGCCTCGATGCCCTCCATCTCCAACAGCTCCGACGCCATATCGAAATTCATCACGTCACCGGCGTAATTGCCATACATGAACAGCACCCCTGTCCCGCCGTGGCTCGCCAAGGCGGCATCAACGGCGGGTTGTGGCGGCGGCGAGGCAAACACGTTGCCCACCGCTGCGGCATCGGCCAAGCCCTTGCCGACAAAGCCCAAAAATGTCGGCTCATGCCCCGAGCCGCCGCCGATCACCAGCGCGACTTTGCCCACGCGAGGGCCATGCCTGGCTAAAATGGCGCGCGGGGCGGCGAGGGTCAGATGGTTGGGGTGTGCTGCGAGAACGCCCACCAGCATCTCATCCACCGCATGGTTGCCATCGTTGATCAGCTTTTGTGTGGGTGCCATCTGCGCCTCCGGTTGTGCCGCAAGGATGCCTTGGGCATGAAATTGAAACAAGCCCGGCCGCGGAGGAAGCCGGGCTTGCTCTGCCTCACGGGCGAGCGTGCAGCCGCGAGGTTACGCGTATTTCTTATCCAGCGCGTTGATCGCATCGACATTGGTGGCCGAGCGGCCTTGGGGATCGAAAGTTTGCGCAAGGAAGGCATCGGCGATGGCCTTCGCCAGTTCCGGGCCAATCACCCGCGCACCCATGGTGATGATTTGCGCGTTGTTCGACAAAGCCGCACGTTCCGCCGAATAGGTGTCATGCGTCAGCGCTGCACGGATGCCGGGCACTTTGTTGGCGGAAATGCAGACGCCAATGCCGGTGCCGCAGACCAGAATGGCGCGGTCGTATGTGCCTTGCAGGACTTCGTTGGCGACCCGGTCGGACAGATTGGCGTAGAAGGCATCCGCGCCCGCTTCGGTGCGCGAAATCTCCGACACCTGATGCGCGCCTTTCAGATGGTCGGCGAGGATTTTGGCAAGGCCTTCGCCCGCAGAGTCGCCCGCGATTGCAAGTTTCATTGGGTTCTCCTTCACAAAGTTGCGGCAACGCGGGCGAGGATGTCGAGATAACCTGCGACATTCCAGGCCGAGCGGCCAATGAACAGCCCGTGGATATGCGGGCAGGTGATAAGTTCGGCGGCATTGTCGGAGTTGACCGAGCCGCCGTAAAGACAGGGGATGCGGCGGTTCAGGATGGTTTCAGCGGTGGCGATGATCTCGGCTTGGCGTGCGTCGGCATAGTCCGATGTCGCGGGGATGCCATTGGTGCCGATGGCCCAGACCGGTTCATAGGCCAGCAGGATCGTGCTGGACTTTTGCGCGGCGGAAAGCTTGCTCAGAGCGCCTTTGACTTGGGCCGCGAGGGTTTCGGTGGCGCGACCAGCTTCTCGTTCGGCGAGGGTTTCGCCAATGCAAATCAAGGGTATAAGGCCGTGGCGCACCGCTGCTTCCACCTTCAGGCCGACGGTTTCATCGGTTTCATGGAAGAATTCGCGGCGTTCTGAATGGCCCAACTCGACGATATCCAGCCCGCAATCCTTTAGCATCAAGGGTGAGATTTCGCCCGTCCAAGCGCCGTCATCGGCCCAGTGCATGTTCTGCGCGCCGACTTTCACCGAGGTATTGGCGAGCATAGCCTTGACCTCTCGCACGGCAGTAAAGGGCGGGATCACGAAGCGTTGGATGCGGGGATCTGCTTGTGCGGGCAAACCTTCGACGAAGGCCCGAGCTTCGGCGAGGGTTTTGTTCATTTTCCAACTGGTGCCGACCCAGACGTGTTTGCTCATGCGCGGTCTCCTGCGATGTTTAGGCTGATCCCAGCCCGGTCCAAAGCGGCGCGGGCCTCAGATTCGGGCGGGGCATCGGCGATAATGGTGTCGAATTCGGAGAGATCGGCCAGCACATGCAAGGCTTGGCGGCCAAAGCGTTGGTGGTTGACCAAAAGACAGGTCTTGGCGGCAGAGGCGATCATCGCGCGTTTGGCGCGCACCGCGTTGTCATCCATGTGAAACGCGCGGGTGCCCTGCACGGCGGGGGCAGAAATGAAGGCCACATCTGCGTGCAGACGGGTGAGGGTTTCTTCGGTGACAACACCAAAGAAGCCATTGAATTTATAAGAGTAAACCCCGCCCAAGGCGATCAGGGTTATGCCATGTTCGGCCCTAAGCGCATCCATGATCGCGGCATTGTTGGTGATCACCGTCAGCGGACGCTTTTCCGGCAGCATCGCGCCCAACACGGCGGCCATCGAGCCATCATTGATCATTAAGGTCATGCCCGGCTCGATCAATTCCAGTGCTGCGCGGGCCATGCGGGCCTTGGCGGCACCCTCTTGGCGGGCACGAAAGCGGAAGTCGGATTCGAACTGGGTGCCTGATTCAATCGTCGCCCCGCCGCGCATTTTGCGCAACAGGCCCTCGGATTCCAGATCATCGAGATCGCGGTGAATGGTCATTTTCGACACCGCAAAGCGTTCGGCCAGATCATCCAGATCGACCGCATGCTGCTCGACCAGCAGATCCATAATCGCCTGTTTGCGATCTTCGCGCTTCACCAGATTCCCCTTGTTTTGACAATATTTAACATCGCAGATCACGAATGAAAAGTTATTTATGTGATTTTGCGACTTTAACTTGTGATAATCTGCCAGTTCCTGTAGCTGTTAGTGCAAGCATACACATCGATTCCCGCAGAGGAGAGCGTGATGAAATTCTTTGTCGATACCGCCGTTGTCAGCGAAATCGCCGAGTTAAACGATTATGGCTTTTTGGATGGCGTCACCACCAACCCCAGCCTGATCGCGAAATCTGGTCGTGATTTCAAAGAGGTGATCGCTGAAATCTGCGCTTTGGTTGAAGGCCCGGTTTCGGCTGAGGTCGCTTCGATGGACTACGATGGCATGGTGGCCGAGGGCGAGCATCTGGCGAAGATCGCCAAAAACGTGGTGATTAAGCTGCCACTGACTCTGCCGGGTTTGAAGGCTTGCCGCTATTTTGCGCAAAAAGGTATCAAAACCAATGTGACATTGTGCTTCACCGCCAATCAGGCGTTATTGGCGGCGAAAGCCGGGGCGACTTACATCTCGCCCTTCCTTGGCCGCTTGGACGATATCAACATCGACGGCATGGATTTGATCCGCGACATCCGCGAGATTTACGACAACTACGGCTTTGAGACGCAGATCCTTGCGGCCTCGATCCGCAGTGCCAACCATGTCAAGGAAGCAGCCCTTGCGGGTGCCGATGTCGCGACGATTCCTGCCAGCGTTATCAAGGGCTTGGCCAATCATGTGCTGACCGAAAAAGGCCTTGAGCAATTCGCCAAAGATTGGGCGGCCACTGGCCAAACCATTCTTTAAGGCGCCTTGAGGTAACACCTCAAAGCGCTTGGCGATAGGCCGGGCGACCGTGGTGGGCCAGCCCGGCCTCATTTCCCCAAAACCAGCGCGCGGGCGGTGGTCTCATCGGTGATCAGGCCCTTCAGGCGGCGGCTGGACAACACCGCGCGGATTGATTGCACCTTGTCCGGCCCGCCCGCGATGGCGATGATCTGATCGCCCGTTTTGGCAAAACTGACCGCCAAAGTCCGGGCCGTCAGCTGGGTTTGCAGGATGTTTCCGGCGGCGTCAAAGAAATGGCCCAGCAACTCGCCGACACCGCCTGCAGCCTGTATCGCTTTGATTTCCTTCGGCTCTATCATGCCCGAGGCCACCAGTTGCGCATCGACCTCGACCGTGCCGATGCCAACCAGTTTCAACCCCGCACCCTGTGCCAGAGCGAAGACTTCGGCAACGCCGCGCTGTGCCAGCAAAACCTCGCGGTCCTCAGCGGTATTGGCGAAAAACGGCACCGGCATCACATAGGCGCGCGCACCGGTTTTCTCGGCAATGCGGTGCATCACGTCATGTGGATTTGCCGAGTAGTTCCGGGTAAGCCCGCCTAATAGAGAGACAAAATTCAGATCAGGGGCCTCGATGCGTGGCAAATGCTGCAGCATCGCGGCCAAAGTGCGGCCATGGCCCAGCCCGATCACCGGGATGGTGGCAAGCTCGATCTGGCGGTGCAGAAAGCCCGCCCCCGCCATGCCCAAGGTGCGGATCGGCAGGCCAACTTCATCCAGATCGGGCGCAACTTCGCAGAAATCCAAGCCATAGCGAGCGGCGAGTGCGGTCTCTAGCTCGACACATTCGATGATATCGCCGTCGATGGTGACTTTCACAGCACCCTCGGTCACCGCGCGGGCAATCAAACGGTGGGCTTTCACCGAGGTGATCCCCAGCCGCTTTGCCACAGCGGCTTGCGTCAGCCCGCCGACGTAGTGCAGCCAGGCGGCGCGGATCGCCAAAGAGCGTTCGGGGTCAAGCGCGCGGCTCATGCGGTGGCCATAAGGATCGCCAGATCGGAAGCGGAAAGCTGCGCCGGATTGGCCTGCATCGACGAAGATGTGGCGGCAGCTTCGGCGGCTTGGAGCAGGTGCTGCGGCGTGAAGCCCATCTGCGCAAGGCTGGGCAGACCGTTTTGGCGCGACCATTTAGTCAGCGTTGGCAGGGCGTTTTCATAAGGGGTTTCAAAGGCTTCTGCAATCCAACCGATCACCTGTCGGATGCGCGTGGGATTTTCAGCGCGGGCGGCGTTCAGCGCCAACCCATGCGGCAGCAGCGTGCCACAGATCGCCCCATGCGGCGCTGGCAGCAGCCCGCCCAACGGACCAGCAAGGCCATGGATCACGCCAAGCCCCGCATTGGCCAACGCGAGACCACCGCAAAGGCTGATCCACGCCATGTCATCACGGGCTTGCGCATCCTCGTTCACCATTAACCGCCGCATTGCGCGCAAACCCTGCGGGATCGCATCGCGGCAAAGCGCATCGGTCAGGCGGTTGGCGCGGGTGCAGATATAGGGCTCGATCACTTGGGTGATGGCGTCAAGGCCCGAGGCGAGTGTGATGGCTTTCGGCGTATTGTCGGTCAGCGCGGGGTCGATAATCGCCAAAGCGGGCAGCATCCGCTTGTCGCGCAAGGATACTTTGCGGCTGTGTTCGGGGGAGCCGATCACCGCGTTGCGGGTGACTTCCGCACCGGTGCCTGCGGTGGTGGGGATGGCGACAAACGGCAAGGGTGCGTGATCCAGCGGCAGGGATTTGCCAATAACTTCAAGGTGATCCATCAACGGTTGCGTGGCGGGGAGCATCGCCGCCACGGCTTTGCCTGCGTCAATCACCGCGCCGCCACCAAGGCTGACCACGACCTGAGCACCTTTGGCCGCCATAGTTGCGGCCTCGATCATCGCGATGTCAGGCTCGCCCTGCACCGTAAAGCGGGTAACATCACAGCCCTGCCCTGCCAGCGCCTCGGCCAGCCAATCGGCGCGGGCGGGGGTGCCGTGCAGCAGGAAAACCCTTTTGCCGAGGGCTTTGATCCGGCTCGCCGCTTGTGCCGCCTGCCCACGTCCGAACAGAATTTCTGTGGCGGTTAGGAACGCGAATACAGACATGGCAGCCTCCTCAGATGTGAAGATCGTTAACGCCGCTGTTAATATGTGGGGCCCAAAACGCAATGCTTTCCGCGATTTGCGCGATCACCTCGCGGTCATTCGGGTCGCGCTCTTTGAACGACAGCTCCAGACAGATTTCATTATCCTGCGCCCCGCCTTCTGCGAAGGCTTTGAGCAAGGGTTCGGGGTGAATCCGCCCCTTGGCGTTGAAAGCAGCGGTGAAGGGGCGGTGGCCACCTTTGTCCATAAGGCTTTGTTTTATATGGATAATCGGCGACACTTTTGGGGTCGCGCGCGCCCAAGCGTAGGGGGCGATATCATCGGGGTTCGGGCTGGTCAAATCGCCGTGGTCGATATCGGCCATCATCCACATCGGGATCGCCATATTGGCATTGGTGAGGCGGGTTTGCAGAGCGAGGGCCGCGGCGATGGTTTCACCAAACTCACGACCGACGCTCATCGGCTCCCAGAACACATATTTCAGGCCCGCGGATTTGGCGTGTTCGGCGACCTCGGCCCAACAGTCGATCGCGGTCTGGATCAGGGCTGCGCGGCGGTTGGGATCGTCGAAATCCTGATAGGTGAAGATGGCAAACTGGGTGCCGACGCTGCTACCGCCCAGATCGGCGGTGATCTCAGCGAAGGTTTTGAACCAGTCGATATAATAGCGGCGCACGTCGCGGTCGGGGTGGCCGAAGTGGTTAAGACGGCCATAGGGCCCGGTCATCCCCGAGGTGACGCGTACCCCAGTGCGCTGCATCGCTGTCTGCATTTGCCGAGTCAGACGGCGGATCACGGCGGCGGGCCAGCTTGGGTTGATAAACTCATGCGTCAGTTGCAGATCGCGGATGCGCAGGTCACGCGCGACTGTGGTGATCAGGTCATCCGGGTCGGCGAAGCGATTGACGAGGGGGTTGGTGTTGAGCGACAGCGTTAACATTTATGCCCCCTGCCCGACCCAAGCGGTGAAAGCAGCCTGCTGATCGGCGGTTAGATGCAGGTTGTGCTTGGTGCGCCGGGTCAGGATATCTTCCGCCGTTTGCGCCCATTCGCGCGCCATCAGATAGCGCGCTTCAGCCTCATAAAGATCACCGCCGAAGTGCTGACCCAAGCCGTCTAGCGCTGTTGCTCCGCCCACCAAATCGCGGGTGCGCGCGCCGTAATGGCGGCCATAATGTCGGATCAGGCTGCGTGGCATCCACGGATAGGTCACGCGCAAGTCATTGGCAAAGCTTTCATAATCGGCATTCGGCATCTCACCGCCGGGTAGTGTGGCGGTGGCGGTCCAATCCGGCCCCATCTGCGGAAAGATCGCTTTCAGGCGGTGCAAGCCACGCTCGGCCAACTCACGAAAGGTGGTGATCTTGCCGCCAAACACGTTCAGCAACGGCGCGCCGCCTGTCTCATCCAGATCAAACACGTAGTCGCGTGTCACCGCCGAGGGATTGCCTTTGCCATCGTCAAACAACGGGCGCACACCCGAGAAATGATGCACCACATCGGCGCGGCGCAGCTTTTCCTTGAAATAGCGGTTAACGGCGGCGATCAGATAGTCGATCTCGGTCTCGCTCGCCGTCACCTCCTCCGCCCGGCCCTCATAAGCCACATCGGTGGTGCCAATCAGCGCCTTGTCGCCCTCATAGGGGTTGATGAAGATCACCCGTTTGTCGTGGTTTTGCACGAGATACGCGTGATCTCCGGCCCAGAATTTCGGCACGATGATATGACTGCCCTTGACCAGCCGCACGTTGCGCGCCGAGTTCGCCCCCGCCACGCGTGTGATGATATCCGTCACCCATGGCCCCGCCGCATTGACGATACACCGCGCGCGGAACGCCCGCGTTTCGCCGTGCTGATCGGTGGTCTCAACCGTCCAGGCGCCGTTCTCGCGCCGCGCCGACGTGCAGGCGGTGCGGGTCAAAACCAATGCGCCCTTTTCCGCCGCATCCAAAGCGTTCAGCACCACCAGCCGCGCATCATCGACCCAGCAATCGGAATATTCAAAGCCGCGTTTATATTGATCAAGGATCGGCGCGCCTTGCGGATCGCGGCGCAGATCCAGCGTGCGGGTGCCGGGGAGTTTTTTGCGCCCGCCGAGGTGGTCATACAGGAACAGGCCCAACCGGACCAACCACGCGGGCCGATCAGTGGGCGAATGCGGCAGCACGAACCGCATCGGCCAGATGATATGCGGGGCTGCGTTCAGCAGCACCTCGCGTTCGATAAGCGCCTCACGCACAAGGCGAAATTCGTAATATTCCAGATAGCGCAACCCGCCATGCACCAGCTTGCCGGAGCGCGACGAGGTACCCTGCGCCAGGTCATCCTTCTCGCACAGCACCACCGACAAGCCCCGCCCCGCCGCGTCGCGCGTGATGCCTGCGCCGTTGATGCCGCCACCAATGACGAACAGATCAACCAAATTAGGCTCAGAAAAAATATCGTCAGTTTTTCTAGGGTCAGAAAAACTATGGTTAGAAATGCTAGGCTCATAATTACTAGGGCTCATTCGGCGGTCCTGTCTTTGGCTTGGCGGCTGTCCGCAAGGTGCGACCATGCGGTGGTCAGCCCCTCGCGGGCGGATTTATAGGCGGGATAGGTTTGGGCGTAGGTTGCGGTCAGCGACGGATCGGGGGCTTCGGCCGCGCCCAGCAAAGGCGTCACCCATTCGGCAATGCAGGCGTCCATTGACGGATATGCGCCAATCGCCACCGCCGACATCATCGCGGCAGCAGCAGCGCCAGCCTCTTCGCGCGCGGACACCCGCACCGGCGCGCCCGTGGCCGCCGACAACACGCCGCGCAGGCCTTTTGATCGCGCAGCCCCCCCGGTAAGCCGCAATTCCAATGGCATAGCGCCCATCGTGGCGTAGCAATCGCGGGTCGCCATGCCCAAACCTTCGATCACAGCGCGCAGCAAATCGGCGAAACGGTGGGTGAAATTCAGGCCGACAAAGCCCGCGCGGGCGTCGGCATTGACAAAGGGGCCGCGCTCTCCCGCCTCTGAGATATAGGGGTGATAAAGCAAAGCGCCGGGCTTGCTGGCAGCTAACCAGCTTTCGATCAGCGGCACCAGATCGGCATGTTTGGTGGGCCGTCCGAAATCTGACATCAGATCAGCGGCCATCCGCAGCAGCCAGTCGATGTTCAGCGTCGCTGCCATATTGGTCTGCACCTGCGTCACCATCCCCGGCACCGGCAGGCAGATCACATAGCCGGTGCCCTCGGCGTTCAGATGCACGCCGTCAACCGGGGTAGATCGCATATGCACACCCGTCGAGCCAACTGTCGAACAGGCCGCCCCCGCCGCGCCAGTATGCACGCCCGCCCCCAGCGCCGTCATCACCATATCGACGAAGCCAAGGCTTACGGGCGTGCCCGCGCGCAGGCCAGTTTGGGCGGCAGCCTCGGGCGTGAGGGGATGGGTGATCTGGCTGCCGTCGATGATTTCGGGCATGAGGTTGCGACGATGGTTAAGGCCCAAAGCGTCGATCACGGTATCGTCATAGGCGCGGGTTCGGAAGTTGCCGAAGGTAAAGCTGGCCTCGGACGGGTCGGTCGCCCGCACCCCGGTGAGATTCAGATAAATCCAGTCTTTACAATGCAATACCACCTCGGCTGCGTCCAGCAACTCGGGGTAGAAACGGTCAATATGCGCCATCTGGCTGCCCTGTTGGCAGGTGTTCAGCCCCGTGCCTGTCGCCTCAAACCGGGCGCGATTGGCGGGGCTTTCGGCGAGACGCGCGACTGTTGGGGCGGCACGGGCATCCAGCCACAGCCACGCGTCGCCGACAGGATTATTGCCCGGCCCGGCGAGCCAAGTGCCATCGCCCTGCGCTGTGACCGACACCGCCGCAGTGCGCGCGGCCAAGTTCGGCACCTTTTCGGCCAAGCCACGCAGGGCGGTCGCACAATCGGCCCAAGTCTGCGCAAGGCTTTGCGTTGCTGCCCCATCCGCGCCCGTCCTGTAGGCGTTGGGCACCGCAAAGGCCGCGATTTGCGCGCCATTCGGGGTAAACGCTACCGCTTTGACCACCGAAGTGCCCGAATCAATGCCGATCAAAAGCTCTGCCATGCCGCCTCCCGCTGAGCCCGCGCAGATTCCCAGCCGCTCCGACTGATCTTGCCGCATTATCACAGAGAGATAACACAGTTAGTGAATTATTTTACGGACACCGCAATTTCTTTCAGATAAACTATGCTATGTCAACCAAAGTTCAAGGCCGATCGGCGCGATCACGACCCACTTGAGGTAGGGGCCGTCGAGGCACCTCTCGCTCTGAAGGGTCTGAAACAATGAGAATTGTATATTATCTATAGTTCATATTGTCTTGCGTTTAATTGCGGCTGGTATTTTTCACGCATTTTCGCCGCAATGCAGCACCTTTCTCAGGTGCAGAAATCACCCGCGACTCGGACCGCGCGGGCGAAAACAATTGACAGATTGCTGAGAATACAGGCAGATCGCCCGCAAAAGACTCGATTGACAGATGCAAAAACTTATAACATTGTTGCAAGAGTTGATACCATAATTCTATCACGGTTATAGATGTGCGAGAGGCCAGATCGGCACGGCGGGAGGAAATCGCCGCGCAGATCAGTAGATTGGGGGGAGTCATGCTGAATTTGCAGCCGTATCGCGGCCTGGCGCGCTGTTCGTGCTTGGTGCGAGTAGTGTTTCTCACGGCCCCTCTCTGCACATCCACCGTTAACTATAAGGTCGGAGTACGATGAGCCAACACCCCGCCATCGCCCCGCACGCCGATCAGCCACGCGCCAATCGCACGCAACGGATCGCCGCCGCCGTGGTCGTGGCGGTGCTGGCTGCGATGGCGCTGGATACCACGGTGGTGCGGATCGGCTCGGAGGCCGATGTGCGCGCGGCGGTGTTTTCGCCCGAGGTGTTTGGGGCTGAAACCTTCCCGAAAGTGCAGGCCAATGTCACGGCGCGGGCGGTGGATGCGGTGGAATTGGCCACGGCGATTGCAGCCAATCCGAAGGCGGCCGAGGCGAAATATTCTATCGGTGGCGTCTATTCGGTGAAGCTGGAAGGCGTGGTGGGCGAGGGAAAATCCGGCATCTACTTCGTTGATGTTACAGGGATTCCGGCCCCATTGCGCTTGCGCGTGCAGACCGGTCCTGCGATCAACGGCACCGAACTCCGCGATGCCACAGGTGAGATCAGCTTCCGCCAGTTCACCAATCAGATCGAGTATCAGGATGCAGGGTCGGCGCTGAACAAAGAGATGAAAAAACTGGTGTTGGACGGCATTGATAACAGTGCTTTGACCGGCAAAACCGTGGTTGTGATAGGTGCGTTCAAACTGGTGAACCCGAAAAGCTGGATGATCACCCCGGTGTCTTTGGAGGTGAAATGAGCCTCGATCTGCCACAAGAACCCATCCTGTCGGCACGCAATGTTGCCAAGGCTTACGGCAATATTCACGCCTTGAAAGGGGTGAATTTCGACATCCATCGCGGGCAGGTCACCACCCTGTTCGGCGAGAATGGCGCGGGCAAATCGACGCTGATGAAGATCCTGTCTGGCGTGGTGAAGCCGACTTCTGGGCAGATCGTGCTTGATGGCGCTCCGGTGACATTCACCAACTCAACAGATGCGCGGAACCGCGGGATTTCTATTATCCACCAAGAGCTTAGCCTTGCCACCAATATGAACGTGCGCGACAATATCTTCATGGGCCGCGAGATTATGACCCGCACTGGCGTCGATTTCGCCGAGGAAGAACGCCAGACTCGGGCTTTGATGGCCGAGTTGGAGGAAGACATTGATCCGCTGACTCCGGTGGAAGAATTGCGTCTGGGTCAGCAGCAAATCGTTGAAATTGCACGGGCTTTGTCGGTGAACTCGCGTATCCTGATCATGGATGAGCCCACCTCTGCGCTGTCAGCGACCGAAGTGGAGGTTTTGTTCAAGGTGATCCGCGATCTGACCGCGCGCGGGGTGTCGATCGTCTATATTTCGCACCATCTTGAGGAAGCCTTGCAGATCACCAACCACGCTGTCGTGCTGCGCGATGGCGCGATGACCGCCTATGCCGAGCGCGCCGAGATTGATCTGGAATGGATCGTGCGCAACATGGTCGGTGAGAATTTCGACCTCGGATCGCCGCCCGACGGCTATGCGATGGGTGACACCGCGCTTAGCATTGAAAACCTGTCGGTACCGGATGCGGCGGGGGTGGGGTTCTCGGTGGTGGACCGGCTTTCGTTGTCGGTACGTGCCGGGGAAATTGTTTGTATTTATGGGCTTATGGGCGCGGGCCGCACCGAATTGCTGGAATGTGTGGCGGGCCGCTTGGCCGCTTCGGGTGGCCGGGTGATGTTGCAGGGGCGTGATGTATCGGGCCTGACCATCGCGCAGCGTATCGCGCGCGGGCTGGTTTTGGTGCCAGAAGATCGCCAGCGCGACGGTCTGGTGCAGACCATGACCGTTGGTCAGAATCTGTCGCTCGCCAGCATTGGGGCGTTTACCAAGAGGCTGTTCACCTCGCGGAAAGCCGAGGCTGCGGTGGTCAGCGATGCCATCCGCAAGGTGACGGTGAAGACCGATGCCTCGGGGACAGCGCCGATTGGCGCGCTGTCGGGCGGCAATCAGCAAAAGGTGGTGATCGGCAAGATGCTGGCCACCAATCCGAAGGTGATCGTGCTGGATGAACCGTCGCGCGGCATCGACATTGGCGCCAAGGCCGAGGTGTTCCGCTTGCTGTCGGAAGGCGCGAAACAGGGGCTGGCGGTGGTCTATTCCACCTCGGAAGTTGGTGAATGTCTGTCGATTGCGCACCGGATTATCGTGATGCACCGGGGCCGGATTTCGGCTGAGTTTGACCATACCGTTAGCAAAGAAAAGATCATGGCCGCCTCGGGCGAAGCCGTGGTTCACTAGGAGCACCCGATGTCATCTACCGCAAATTCTGGAACCCAAAAAACCGCTGTAAAACAAGGGTTTGACCCGATTGCCCTGCTGCTGGAAGGTCGTGCGTTTTTCGCGCTGATCGCGATCATCGTGGTGTTCTCGCTGCTAAGCCCACATTACTTTTCGTTGGCGAATTTCCTGATCATGGCAAGCCATGTGGCGATCTATGGCATCCTTGCCATCGGCATGTTGCTGGTGATCCTGAACGGCGGGATTGACCTTTCGGTGGGGTCCACGTTGGGCCTTGCGGGCTGCGTGGCGGGCTTTTTGATGCAGGGCGTGCAGATCGACAGCTTTGGCGTGATCCTCTATCCGCCGGTCTGGGCGGTGGCGCTGCTGACCTGCGCTCTGGGGGCGTTTGTCGGGCTGGTGAACGGGGTTTTGATCGCCTGGTTCAAGGTGCCTGCCTTTGTCGCATCGTTGGGCGTGCTCTATGTGGCGCGTGGCGTCGCGTTGCTGATGACAAATGGTTTAACGTTCAACAATCTTGGCGGTAAGCCAGAGCTGGGCAATCAAGGCTTCAACTGGCTCGGCTTCAACCGCCTTGGATTTAGCCGCGAATGGAGCGTGCCGATTGGTGTCGTGGTGCTGGCAACCCTCGCCATCTTTGCGGGCCTGATGCTGTCGCGCACCGCCTTTGGCCGCTGGCTTTATGCCTCGGGCGGCAATGAGCGGGCGGCAGAATTGTCGGGCGTTCCGGTCAAGCGGGTGCAGATCACGGTTTATGTTTTGTCTGGCATCTGTGCCGCCATCGCGGGCCTTGTGCTGTCATCGCAACTAACCTCGGCTGGCCCCACCGCTGGCACCACCTATGAGTTGACCGCCATCGCTGCTGTCGTCATTGGCGGCGCGGCCCTGACGGGCGGTCGAGGCACCATTCGCGGCACCATGCTGGGCGCTTTCGTGATCGGCTTTCTGTCCGATGGTCTGGTGATCATCGGCGTGTCGTCCTACTGGCAGACCGTGTTCACCGGGGCGGTGATCGTTCTGGCGGTGCTGCTGAACTCGATCCAATACAAGCCGAAGGCTCGCGCCAAGGCGTAACCCACTTCGCCGCAATGGCTGCTATCCATTGCGGAAAGACCGAGCCAAGCGATTGGCAATGCTAACTAAATCAACCAAGGGAGAGAGACTATGTTCACCATGACCAAGCGCGCGCTGCTCGCCGCTGTCGCAATCAACGCCCTGCTCGCAGGCACTGCACTGGCGGATGGCCTGATCACCATCATCGTTAACGACCCGGCAAACCCTTATTGGAAAACCGAGGGCGATGTCGCGGCTGCCACCGCTGAAAGCCTTGGCTACACCGCCAGCGTGTCTGCGCACAAGGGCGACACCAACGCGGAATCGACGATGATCGACACCGCGATCACCAACAAATCCGTCGCGATCATCCTTGATCCGGCGAACGCCGATGGTTCCATCGGGGCTGTGCAAAAGGCTGTGGACGCAGGCATCCCGGTGTTCTTGGTGAACGCCGAGATCAACAAGGAAGGCCTCGCCAAAGCGCAGTTGGTGTCGAACAACGCGCAGGGTGCCGCGATGGGCGCGCAGCAATGGGTGGCCTCTGTCGGCGAGACCGGCAAATACGCCGAACTGTTCGGCAACCCGGCCGACAACAACGCCGCCACCCGTTCGAACGGTTACGAGACTGTGCTGACCCAGTACCCCGATCTGGTGAAAGCCGCCAAGGAAGTCGCCGATTGGGACCGCACCAAGGGCCACGACAAGATGCAGTCGATCCTGCAAGCCAACCCCGACATCATCGGCGTGATTGCCGGCAATGACGAGATGGCTTTGGGCGCGATTGCGGCTTTGAAAGAAGCAGGCAAGCTCGATGCGGTGAAAGTCGGCGGCTTTGATGGCTCGCCGGACGCAGTGGCTGCGATCACCGCAGGCGAGATGCAATACACCGTGTTGCAGCCCGTCGCCGTGTTCTCGGCTGAAGCGGTCAAGCAAGCCGACAGCTTTATCAAGACCGGCGCAACTGGCGCTGCGACCGAAAAGCAGCTGTTCGATTGCCTGCTGATCACCAAAGACAATGTGGACAAATACACCGGCCCGTTCACCCTGTCGCAGTAATCTGACCTTGGGGGGCGCTGGCAACGGCGCCCCCTTGCTTTTCACCATCGGCGCGGGCGCCGCGAGACGAACAGGGAGGCGAGAATGACCGATATGAAACCGCCCTCTGGTCTGATGGCGGACCAACTGCCCTCGGACAGCCGCCATGCCCGCCAAATCGCGCGCAGGCAACTGATCACCGAGGCGGTGATGGCCGAAGGCTCGATGCGGATCGAGGATTTGACCGAACGGTTCGGGATTTCGTTGATGACCGCCCACCGCGATCTGGATGAATTGGTCGCACGCGGGCTGTTGCGCAAAGCCCGTGGGATTGTATCAGCTGCGCCGACCAGCCTGATTGAGGCCTCAGACGTTTATCGCTTTTCCCGCCAATCGGTCGAGAAAAAGGCACTTGCGGCGGCGGCGATGCAGTTTGTCGAACCCGGTCAGGCGGTGTTTTTCGACGATTCCACCACGGTTTTGCAGATGGTCGCCCACCTGCCCGCCAAGGTGCCGCTGACCGCGATCACCAATTCGCTGATCCTGATGAATGAGTTGAATGGCATCCGAGATCTGACCCTGCTGGGGCTGGGCGGGCAGTTGCACAACTGGTGCAACGCGTTCATGGGGCGGATGACCACCAACGAAATCAAACGTTTGCGGGCAGATACGCTGTTTTTGTCGATGCCTGCGATCACCGACGACATCGTGTTTCACCAGTCGCCCGAGATGGTGGAGACCAAGCGCGCGATGTTTGAATCGGCGTCCAAGCGCATCCTTCTGGCCGATCACACCAAGTTTGGCCGCCGCGCTTTGCACGCGTTTGCTGACCTTACCGAATTCGATGTGGTGATCGTCGATCAGGCGACAGACGCCGCCCATGTCACTCGGATGCGCGCCAAGGGCATTAACGTTGTTGTCGCGGCGGAGCCTGCGCAACGGGTTGAGGCTGACGCCGAGGTCGAAGCGTTGTAACGCGTGTTGCCGTTACAATCCCAACATGTCATGTTCACTTCATCGGATCAGCTCACGCGGTGGAGAACCATATGACCAGCCTTTTGGGCATCGACAACGGGTTGACCGTCACCAAAGCGGTGATCTTTGACGCCTCGGGGCAGCAACTCGCCGTCGCCCGCCGCCGCATCCCGCAGCTTTTGCCCCAGCCGCATCACGTCGAGCGCGATATGGAAGGCCTGTGGCGCGCGACGGCCGAGGCGATTGCCGAGGCCATCCAGCTTTCGGGCCGCCCTGCCAGCGATATCGTCGCCGTCGCGGCCACCGCCCATGGCGACGGCCTCTATCTGCTCGACCGCGAAAACCGCCCGCTCGGCAACGGCATCCTGTCGCTGGATGGCCGCGCCGGGGCAATCTGCAACAGCTGGCGCGACCGCGCGGATGCCGCGCTAAAGCTGACAGGCCAAATCCCACCCGCGTGCTCGCCCGCAGCTCTGCTCGCCTGGGTGCGGGATAATGAACCCGAGCGTTTCGCGCAGATCGGCACATTCTTCGCCTGCAAAGACTGGTTGCGCTTCTGCCTGACTGGCAGTATTGGCACCGACCGGACAGAGGCGTCCACCGCCTTCACTGATGTGCAAACTCAAGACTATACCCTTGATGCGCTGCAACTTTTCGATCTGGAAAACGTCGCCCATGCCCTACCCGATATCGCGGAATCCGCCGAAATCATCGGCCATATCACCGCCGAAGCCGCGCTATTGACCGGCCTTGTGGCAGGCACCCCCGTCGCCGCTGGCCTGCATGATGTGACGGCCTCTGCCTTGGGCATTGGCGGTCATGCTGAGGGCGTGGTGGCCATTATCGCGGGCACTTATTCGATCAACGAAGTGGTCTCCAGCGCCCCGAACACCGATCCGCGTTGGCTGTGTCGCAACGCGATTGAGCCATGCAAATGGAACAACATGGCTCTGTCGCCCGCGTCTGCCGCGAACTACGACTGGTTCATCGAGACCTTGTGTGAAGCGGAGTTGATAGAGGCCGATGCGTCGGGCGAGTCGATTCACGCGACACTTGCGCGCGAGATTGACGCGGCACTCCAGAAATCTACCACCTTGATATTCCATCCCTATCTCTACGGCTCGCCCTTTGGCCCACAAGCCAGTGCCAGCTTTATCGGGTTGCGCGGCTGGCACGTGCGCGGCGATATGCTGCGCGCGGTGCTGGAGGGCATCATCTTCAACCACCGCACCCACGTTGATGCCCTGCGCGCAGGCTTCCCGGTGCGCGAGGCTCGGTTGACCGGGGGCATAGCGCGCAACCCCGCTTTCGCGCAGATGTTCGCCGATATTCTGGGCATGCCCGTCACCACCAGCCAAACCGAGGAGGCCGCAGCTTGGGGGGCGGCTTTGTGCGCGGGGGCTGCTGTGGGTCTCTATGCCTCGCCGCTGCATGACCCACGCGATATGTCGAAACTGGGGCAAACCTACACCCCCAACCCCACCCGCGCCGCCGCCTATGAAAAACGCTTTCAACTTTATACCAAAATCACCGACACCTTCGCCCTGCTCTGGCCCGAAATCGAAGCCCTCGTGCCATGACCCCCGAAACCCGCCGCGAAGAAATCGCAGCTTATGTGCTACAACAAGGCGAGGCCCGGATCGACGATCTGGTGCAGCGTTTTGGTGTGTCGCGCATGACCATCCACCGCCATATCGATCAACTCGCCGCAGCGGGCCTGCTGCGCAAGCTACACGGATCGGTCAGCGCGCTGCCCTCGGGCGTCTATGAAAGCCTGTTCCGCTACCGACAAACCGTGGCATCCGCTGAGAAATCCAGCCTCGCCCGTGCCGCCTTGCGCTATATCGCGCCCGGCCAAGTGGTGATGATCGACGATTCCAGCACCAGCCACGCCATCGCCGCCCTACTGCCCGAAATCGCCCCGCTGACGGTGATCACCAACAGTCTCGCCTCGATCCAGACCCTGACCGGGGCCGACGGCATCACCCTGATCTGCCTCGGCGGCCAGTATCATGCCACCTACAACGCCTTCATTGGCCATCTCTGCGAAACAGCCCTGCCCGCCTTGCGCGCCAATGTGCTGATCTGCTCGGCCTCTGCCGCGCAGAACGGCACGGCGTACATCCAGGACGCGCAAGTCACCCGCGCCAAACAAGCGATGATGGCCGCCGCCAACAGCCGTATCCTGCTCTTGAACCACGAGAAATTTGGCCGCTCCGCCCTGCACGCGCTTGCCCCCCTCACCGCCTTTGACGCCGTTCTCACCGGAACTGCCCTGCCTGCCGCTGAAGCCTGCGCCCTGAAAGCCGCCGGTGTGCCGCTGCATCTGATCGAAACGGATACCCCATGACCCACGCCACCCGCCTGCAAGACCTCAGCGAAAACGGCACCGATGTGCTGATCCTTGGCGCGGGCATCAATGGCGCGGGGCTGTTTCGCGATCTTGCCGAACAAGGCCTGCGCGTGCTGATCGTCGAGAAGGGCGACTATGGCGGCGGCACCTCTGCAGCCCCCTCGCGGCTGATCCACGGCGGGTTGAAATATCTGGAAACCGGGGAGTTTGGTCTGGTCGCACAATCCACCCTAGAGCGCAACCTGCTGCTCAGAAACGCCCCCCACGCTGTCACCCCGCTGCCCACGCTGATCCCGATTTTCTCTTGGACCAAGGGCGTCTGGGCGGCTTTGCGCACCCTGTTCGGCTCCACCACCGCCGCCCGCAGCCGGGGTGCCTTGCTGTTGAAAGTCGGCCTCACAATCTACGATTATTACGGCAGCCGCGCCAATGTGATGCCGCGCCACAAGATGAAATCCCGCGCCAAAACCCTCGCCGAATTTCCCCAGATGACCCCGCGTATCGTCGCATCTGGCCTCTACTACGACGCGAAAATCGCTGGACCCGAGCGGTTGGTCTGGGAATTGCTCGCCGATGGCATGGCAGCCAACCCACAGGCCCTCGCGCTGAACTATACCCAGATCAGCGCCCACGACGGCTCCGAGCTCACCTTCACCCGCGAAGATGGCACCGCCTTCACCATCCGCCCGAAGCTGGTGATCAACGCCGCAGGCCCGTGGATTGACCGCGTCAACGCCGCTTTGGGCGAACAGACCAAGCTGATCGGCGGCACCAAAGGCTCGCATATCCTGCTGGATCATCCGCAGCTTTTGAAAATGCTGAACGGCCAGATGATTTACTTTGAGGCCGACGATGGCCGCATTCTGCTGGTCTACGACTACCTCGGCAAAGCCCTTGTCGGATCGACCGATATCAAAGCCGCCGACCCCGAAAATGTGCGCTGTGAGGATGACGAGATCGCCTATTTCCTCACCTCTCTGCGCGCCCTGCTGCCCGGTCTGCCGTTTGATCATGAGCATATCATCTACGCCTATTCCGGCATCAGGCCGCTGCCTGCCTCTGATGCCGCCACCCCCGGCCTGATCAGCCGCGATCATTCCGCGCCCGTGCTGGAGGCCACAGCCCAGCGCCCCTACCCGATCATCTCACTGGTCGGCGGCAAATGGACCACCTTTCGTGGCTTTGCCGAGGAAGTCGCCGACACCTGCCTGAACCGGCTAAACCACCCCCGCCGCATTTCCACCCGCGACCTTGGCATCGGTGGCGGCAAAGCCTATCCCGCTGACAACGCGACCAAATCCCGCCTGATCGCCAGCGCCGCCGCCACCGGGGGCCTTACCCTTACCCGCGCGGCAGAGCTATTCACCCGCTACGGCACCAGCCTGACCCGCCTTGTCGCCCATAAATCCCCCCACAGCGACAGCGCCCGCCTGCCCCATGCCACCGCCTACAGCCATGCCGAAATCGACTGGATCGCCCGCACTGAGTCCGTCGAGCACATGTCAGACCTCGTGCTGCGCCGCACTACCCTCGCCGTCACTGGCGCGCTGAACGCCGCTGACCTCGCCCACATCGCCGATATCATCGCCACCGCCAAAGCTTGGTCGCCGAAGCGGCGCGCCACGGAAATCGCCCAACTCACCGCTCAGCTTGGCCACACCAACCGCCAGACCCTGACGCCATAACCCCTTGCATTGCGCGCGGTTTGGCAGGACGCTCGCGCCATGAAACCCCAGCCCCACACCCTGCTGCGCTTCACCTTCGGCGGCACCAAAATTGGCCCCGGCAAGATCACGCTGCTGGAGCATATCCGCGACACCGGCTCAATCTCTGCCGCAGGCCGCGCGATGGAGATGAGCTACAAGCGCGCTTGGATGCTGGTCGAGGAAATGAACGCGGCCTTTACGGCTCCGCTGGTGACAAGCGCACGCGGTGGGGCAAAGGGCGGCGGCGCGCAGGTCACAGCGTCCGGGCTGGCGGTGATCAGCCATTACCGCGCCGCCGAAGCCGCCACAGCACGGGCGACTGCGCCGCACCTGCAAGACCTGCACAGCCTGCTTCGCGATATTTCCGAGCAGAAATAACGCTTGCACCCACACGCCGCACCGATATGTTCGTCAAAACATATCAACGGAGGCTTCATGACCCTTTTCACCCGCCGCAGCGCCCTTATCGCGGCCATTCTCGCCAGCCTTGCCCTGCCCGCCAGCCTTGTGCTGCCCGCAAACGCCTCCGCCGAGGAAATTACCGTCTTCGCCGCGGCCTCCCTGAAAAATGCTCTCGATAGCATCGCCGCCGATTGGCAAAAGCAAACCGGCAATACAGTGGTGATTTCCTATGAAAGCACCGCCAAGTTGGCGAAGCAGATCGAGCAAGGCGCGCCCGCTGATCTGTTCATCTCGGCATCGAAAAAGTGGATGGATACCCTGTCTGATGAAAATCTGATCAACAAAGACAGCC
The DNA here is from genome assembly GCF_049896245.1 of Cypionkella sp. TWP1-2-1b2. Lineage (NCBI taxonomy): Bacteria > Pseudomonadati > Pseudomonadota > Alphaproteobacteria > Rhodobacterales > Paracoccaceae > Cypionkella > Cypionkella sp. TWP1-2-1b2. Next base: position 30,057 of record NZ_JAFCTX010000015.1, read on the forward strand.
GCAAAGACATCCTTGGCAACAGCCTCGTGCTGGTCGCCGCTGGCAAAGCCGCCCTGGTTGAAATCAGCAAAGACCTTGATCTGAAAGCACTTCTGGGTGACGGTAAGCTGTCAATGGCGACTGTCGATTCCGTCCCCGCAGGCCAATACGGCAAGGAAGCTTTGGAAAGCCTTGGCCTCTGGGCAAGCATCGAAGCCAATGTCGCACAATCCGACAACGTTCGCGCCGCCCTCGCACTGGTCGCCGCAGGCGAAGCCCCCTACGGCATCGTCTATGCCTCGGATGCCATCGCCGATGACGAAGCGGGCGATAAGGTGACGGTTGTGGGCACCTTCCCTAGCGACAGCCACAAACCAATCGTCTACCCTGCGGCTGTTCTCACCTCTAGCACCAAGCCCGCAGCGCAAAGCTTTCTGGAGGCTTTGTCCAGCGAGGCAAGTGCTGCCATATTCACCGCCCAAGGCTTCACCGTTCTGAAATAAGGCCCGATGCCCGACTGGTTTACCCCCGCCGACTGGTTCACCCCCGATGATTCGCGCGCAGTGGCTTTGTCACTGCGCGTTTCGGTATGGGCAACTTTGCTCAGCCTGCCCTTCGGCATCTACACCGCCCACCTGCTGGCGCGGCGCGCGTTTTGGGGCAAACACATCCTCAACGGCCTCGTGCATCTGCCGTTGATCCTGCCCCCGGTTGTCACCGGCTACCTTTTATTGCTGGCTTTCGGGCGTAAGGGTTTTATCGGCCAATATCTTGACCACTGGTTCGGGCTGGTGCTGGCGTTCAAATGGACAGGCGCTGTGCTCGCCGCCGCCGTCATGGCCTTCCCGCTGATGGTCCGCGCCATCCGTCTGGCGTTTGAGGCGGTGGACCCAAAGCTGGAACAAGCCGCTGGCACCTTGGGAGCATCGCCCTTATGGGTCTTCCTCACCGTCACTTTGCCGCTGATCCTGCCCGGCATCATCGCAGGCGCGGTGCTGGCCTTCGCCAAAGCCATGGGCGAGTTCGGCGCGACAATTACCTTCGTCTCCAACATCCCCGGACAAACCCAAACCCTGCCCTCGGCGATCTATACCTTCCTGCAAGTCCCCGGTGGCGACCCGCAAGCCTTCCGCTTGGTGCTGGTGTCCATCGCCGTCGCCATGCTCGCCCTGATCCTATCCGAGTTTCTCAGCCGCGCCATCGCGCGCCGGATCGCCGGATCATGAGCCTCTCCGTCGCCCTCAGCCACCGCTTCCTCGGCTTCACGCTGGAGGTGAATTTCACCGCCCCGCCCGGCCTCACCGCTTTGTTCGGCAAATCCGGCTCGGGAAAAACCAGCGTCATCAACGCGGTGGCGGGTCTGCTGCACCCCGATCAAGGCCGCATCACCGCCGATGGCACCACTCTCCTAGACACTGCCCATGCCATCAACCTGCCCCCCCACCGCCGCCGCCTCGGCTATGTTTTCCAAGACGCCCGCCTGTTCCCGCACCTGAGCGTCCGCCAGAACCTTGCCTACGGTCGCTGGTTCGCACCCCCGTCGAAAGGCCCCAATTTTGACGACATCATCACCCTCTTGGGCCTGAACGCCCTGCTCAACCGCCGCCCCACAGCCCTCTCTGGCGGCGAGAAATCCCGCGTGGCGATCGGGCGCGCTTTGCTCTCCAACCCCGCCCTGCTACTGATGGACGAACCCTTCGCCGCCTTGGATGAGGCCCGCAAAGCCGAACTGCTGCCCTATATCGAAACCCTGCGTGACCAGACCCAGATCCCGATCCTCTACGTCAGCCATGCCCTTGCTGAAGTCGCCCGCCTCGCCACCACCCTTGTCGTGCTCGACCAAGGCCGCACCCTGCGCGCTGGCCCCGCCGCCGATCTGCTGGCTGACCCCAATCTTGCCCCCAGCCTTGGTATCCGCGACGCTGGTGCCGTTCTCACCGCCACCGTAACCGCGCAAGACCACGACGGTCTGACACAGTTGCACACCCACGGCGGCCCGATCTGGCTGCCCAAGATCGTCGCCGCCCCCGGAGCCACCCTGCGCATCCGCATCGCAGCGCAAGATGTGATCCTGTCCCGCCAACGCCCCGAGGGCCTCTCCGCCCTGAACATCCTGCACGCCACCATCACCGAAATCCGCCTCTCCGACGACGGCGCGCTGATCCAACTTGGCCTTGGCCCCGAGCATCTGCTCGCCCGCATCACCCGCCGCTCTGCCGAGGCGCTCGGCCTTGCCCCCGGCCAAACCGTGTTTGCGATTGTGAAATCCGTCGCGGCGGCCCAAACAGATATCGGCACTCGATAAGGAAGGCTGCAAATGATCATCCGCGACAAACCCCGCGCTTGGGAATTGGCCTTTGCGATGCGCGGCTCCGTGCTGCCGCATATCGCGCTGCCACTGCTGGGTGTGATCGCCCTCGCCGCCGTGATGGTGGTGCTCGACCACAAATTCGGTATCCTGCCGCATATCGAGGGCATCCCCTTCACCGTCTTCGGCATCGCTTTGTCGCTGTTCCTCAGCTTTCGCAACAACGCCGCCTATGATCGCTGGTGGGAGGCCCGCAAGCTGTGGGGTGGGCTCTTGGCCGACCTGCGCAGCCTCGCGCGTGAGTTGGAAGTCTTCCTGCCCGAGCAATCCCTGCGCCACCGCATCCTGCGGCAATCGCTGGCTTTTCTGCACCTGCACCGCGCGCAACTGCGTCGGTTGACCCATGATGCAGAAACCCAAGCCCGATCACCTGAACTTCTGGCCGATCCGCATCCGCCCTGTTCGGCCTTGAACGGGATCAACACCGATCTGGCGGCAACCTATGCGGCAGGCCAAATCGACGGCTTCGGCGCACGCACCCTGACCGCCCGCTTGGGCAGCATCGCCCTACAACAAGCCGGCTGCGAGCGCATCGCCGCAACCCCCTTGCCCTTCGTTTATTCGCTGCTGATCTACCGCACCACCTACCTGTTTTGCCTGCTGCTGCCGATGGCTTTGGTCAGCACCTCCGGCTGGTTGACCCCCCTGTTCGTCGGCATTGTGGCCTATGTTTTCCTGGGGCTGGCGGAAGTCACCGAGGAACTCAGCCACCCGTTTGGCACCACCCTGAACGCGCTGCCGCTGGACGCGATCTGCCGTGCCGCCGAGATCAGCCTCGCGCCACATCTGGGCCAGCCTGCCCCGAAACCGCTACAGCCGAGTGATTTCCACCTCAGCTAACGCATATCCAAGCCGCCCCGGCCCTGAGCCGGGGCGGCTTGGGGAAAATACGGCCAACGCCATGCGTCACAACCCATGCAGCCAGCGCATCCGCTCGGCCAAATCCGGCGCGCCAAACGCCAGCGAGCCCATCACCACCGTCTCGGCCCCCGCGTCCCGCAACAGCGGCACCGTGGTATCCCTGATCCCGCCATCCGCCGCCAAAATCACCCGCCGACCCGAAGCTGCAATCAAAGCGCCCGCCTCACCCAACCGCGCCCCTGCTGTCGGGTCAAGCCCCTGCCCCTTCACCCCAATCGCGGTGCCCAACAGCGTCAGCATATCCAAGCGGCTGACCCACTCCGCCGCCCGAACCACCGGCGTTTCCACCCGCAAAACCATCCCCGCTTTCAGCCCATGCGCGCCGATCCGCCGCAAACCATCGCCCGCATTGGCGTTCTCAACATGCAGCGAAATCAGATCGGCCCCGGCCTCGGCGAACTGGTCAATCTGCGAAAGCAGCACCGCATCATCCACCATCAGATGCACATGGATCGGGGTCGCAGTGCGTGCGCGCAGCCCCGCCACCAGATCGGGAAAGAACAGCAAAGCCGGGGCAAAATGCCCATCAGCCACGTCGATATGCAGAATATCGGCATGTGGCGTGATCCTCTCCAGATCATCGGCGAGGCGGATCAAATTGGCCGACCACATCGAATATTCCGCCAGCAAGCGGTTGCGCGGCAGTGCCGAAATCCAGTCAAGTTGCGGGCGGGGCATCGTCAATCTCCTTCAGAAATTTTGTCATCGCATCAGCAAGTGCCGCCAGATGCGCCACCTTATCCCGCGCCTTCGCAGGCAGTTCCACCAACCGCGCCTGCGGGATCAACGCGGCCAAAGCCTGCGCATGTTGCATCGGATGAACGGCATCCTGCGCACAGCCGCATACCAGCGCCGGAATACGCAAACCGCGTAAATCCTCCGCCGTAATCCCCGGCCCATCGGCGGAAATCGTCGTCAGCAGCCGAGCGGTTTCCAGCTGCGGCCTGCGATTGAAAAAGCCTTTCAATGAGGCGAGGTTATCTGGTGCTTCAACCTCCAGCCGCCGCGCCGTCTCACCTTCCGCGAAGAACGCCCGCGCCTGATCCAGCGGCAACATCTCCAGCAACATCCCCACCTCGGCGTTCGGCGCCATATTCTGCGGCGCGTCATCGACCAGCCAAGCGGGCCGCACTAGTATCAGTGCGCGCACCAGATCGGGCCGCGTCACCGCCAGCCTTGTGGCAATCGCCGCGCCCATTGAGATGCCGCCCAAGACCACAGGCGCGCCAATCGCTTCAATCATCGCCGCCACATCGTCCGCGAAACAGGCGATGGAAACCGTATCGCCTAAGGGTGACATCCCATGCCCGCGACACTCCAGCCCCTGCCAGCGCTGTGATCCAAGCCCTTGCATCACCTCAGAAATCTGACCGGAGCCCCCGCACAGCCCATGCTGAAACACCAGCGCGGGGCCAGTCTCGCCATCGCGATACTCCGCCAGGTCCAAGCCATCGCGCAACAGGGCTGATATCTGCATCACAGATCCGCCAACACGCGGCCAAGGTAGCCCGCCACGCCCGCCGCTTCCTCGGCCGCCAAGCCATGCGTCACCAAATCGCCGTCAAACCCCGCCGCGCGCAATCGCCCTAGGAAATGCGGAAAATCCACCACGCCCTTGCCCGCCGTGGCAAAGCCGCCCGAAGCATCGCGGTCCTTCGCATGCGCCATCAGGGTCCGATCCGCCAGCAAATCCACCGAACGGCTGAGCAAATCGCGTTGATCCGCCGGCGTCGCCACCTCAAACAGGTTCGCCGGGTCCAGCACAACCGCCAAAGCCGGGCTTTGCAGCGTATCCAGCAGCAACCGTGCCCGCGCCGCCGTATTGACCACATTCGCCAGTTCCGGCTCGATCCCCAGCTTGATCCCCAAAGGTTCGGCCAAAGCGCAAGCCTTGTCCATTTCCACCATCAGATCGCTCCAAGCCTCTGACGAACCATTGTCATGATGATGCCGCCATTGATCCTCGGCATCCCGCGTACCCGTACACAGCGTCACCATCGCCGTCCCCATCGCCGCCGCATTGCGCAACAAAACCTCCAGCCGCGCCAAACCCTTAGCCCGCACCGCAGGATCAGGATGGATCATGTTATACGTCCCCGACACCGCTGCAATCGCCACGCCCGAGGCCTTCCGCGCCGCCGAAACCGCCGCCACATCCTGCGCGCTCAAAGCATCCGGCATCGCCGACAACCCCGAGCAGGCCATATTATATTGCACGCAAGCAAACCCCGCAGCCTTCGACGCAGCCAGCACCGTTCCCGGATCACTGCCCGCAAAGGTTTTGGCGAAAATACCCAACCGCATCAAAGCGCCCCCGCCACATCCGCCAGCTTCACCGGACGCCCCTCACGCGCCGATTGCGCAATCGCCACCATGGCGCGGACCGAGGCAATGCCGTCCTCAATATCGGCTCCCGATTGCGGCACCCCGTTCAGAATGGTGTCGGCAAAGCCCTCCATCTGGCGGCGGTAGAAATGCCCATCCGCGCCCAGCATCCGGTGCGTTGCACCATCGGATTCCTTGAAAATATCCACCTCTGACGACTTATAATACCACGGATTATAGGTTTTGCCGATCACCGAGCCCTGCGCGCCGTAGATCTGGAACCCCTCGTGCCAATCCATCCGCACCGCCACCGTCAGGTCAAGATGCCCCAGCACGCCGCTGGCAAATTCGACATCGACAAACCAGCAACGCATCCCCGCCCGGTTGAGCAACCGCGCATCCACCGCGACGATCTCGCCCGCAAAATAGCGCGCCGTATCAACCAGATGGCTGCCATGCGCCAGCATGTAGTAACGGTCCAGATCGGCCTTCGGGTTCTCGGCGGGCTTTCTCGCGTTCTTCGAGGTGACAATCAGCGGCTGCACCGCATCGGTCATTGCATAGCGATGCGTGTTGTCGCAATACCACGCCTTCAGGGCCACCAACTGCCCCATTTCACCATCAATAAAGCCCTTCGCCGCCTGCAATCCGGCGTCATAGCGCTTCATATGGCCGACTTGCAGCGTAAGCCCAGACGCCGCCACGGCGCTCCGTAAACTCTCGGCTGCCTCAATACTCACAGCCAAAGGTTTTTCGCAGAGCACATGCTTGCCCGCCTGCAACGCCATCAACGCCGCTGGCACATGGAACGCATCCGAGGTGGCAATCACCACCGCCTCTAACGCCGGGTCGGCCAGCATTCGGGCATAGTCACTATAGCTCTGCCGCGGCGCATGGGTCGCCGCCATCCTGTCCCGCAAATCATCCGCAACATCGCAAATCGCATAAAGCTCGGCATTGCGCGCCTTGGTGCAGCTTTCAAAATGCGCGGCCTGCGCAATCGGGCCGCAGCCCAGCACACCCACCCGCAGCAATCGTTCCTGTTTCACGGGCATCGCTTATCCCTTCACACCGTCAATTCATGCCGTCAATTTCGGCCAAGGAAGAATTTCCCTCCATCGGCCCCAGCTTTTGCACCGCCAAAGCCCCCGCCGCATTCGCCCGCGCCAGCGCCTTGGCCAAAGGTTGTCCCGCCGCCAACAACGTCACCAGAGTCGCACAAAAACAATCGCCCGCCCCGGTGGGGTCCACAACCGTCACAGAATGCGCGGACAAAGCCACCGTGCCGCTGGCATCGCGGCCGATACAGCCCTGATCGCCGCGCTTCAACACCACGACCTCCGCCGCCCCCGAAAGCAAACGCCCCGACCAAGTGTCAAAATCCTGCCCCGGATACAGCACCTCGGCATCCGCATCCGATGGCAGGACATAAGCAGCCATCGCAATGATCAACCGCAAGGCTTCGATATACCCAGCATCAGAGATCAACTCGCCCCGGATGTTCGGATCAATCGAGATCGCAACCCCTTGATTTGCCAATTTTTCGCACAATGCCAGCCCCACCGCCCGCATCGCCGCATCGCCAAGCATGGAACCCGAAATATGCAGCACCCAAATCCCCGCTGCCAGAAACCCCGTCGCAATTTCCTCCAGCGCGGGCAGCCGCGCCGCCGCCGAATGGGCGATGTTGAACACGAAATCCCGGCTACCATCGGAATTATAGCTGACAAAGGCAGACCCCGTAGGCACCCCCGGCACCACCCGGATCAACCCTCGATCAACGCCATCTGCCACCAGCCGATCCAAGATCACCGACCCAAACGCATCATCCCCGACAGCCCCGGCAAACAGCGCCCGCCCACCAAAGCTCGCCGCCACCCGCGCCGCCTGATCAATGAAAATCCCCGGCGCACCCGAGGGAAACGGCCCGACATAAGGCGCGGACACCAAGTTGCGACCATCTTTTTCAGCGCAGACAAACTCCACCAACAACTCGCCGATGGACCCGATCACCACGGGCCGTCGCACGGGGCCCATAACTTAGCCACCAACCATCAGCTTGACGACCTCATCATGCGTGGTCTCGGAAATCTTGCGCTCTCCGGCCTGCACGCCGCGCCGCAGCACCACGATCCGATCCGCCACCGCGAAGATGTCCTGCATATTATGCGAGATGAAAATCACCCCGCGCCCTTGTGCCTTCAACTGGTGTATCAGTTGGATCACCTTGCGCTGTTCCGGCACGCCCAAAGCCGCCGTCGGCTCGTCCATGATCAGGATTTGCGCGTTCCAATACACCGCGCGGCCAATCGCCACCGCCTGCCGCTGCCCACCGGAGAAATTGGAAACCGGAGCGTCCAGACGCGATACATGGAAGTCCAGCAAAGCCATCGTCGATTTCGCCGCCTCAGCCATCTTGGCGCGATCCAGCACTGGCAAGACGCCAAACGCGCGGCGCATCGGCTCGCGGCCCAGAAAGATATTCGCGCCGATTGTCAGGTTATCAGCCAGAGCCAAATCCTGATAAATCGTCTCAATCCCGATATCGCGCGCCTCTTGCGGCGAGGCAAAACTGACAGGCTTGCCCTTTAGCAAAATCTCGCCCGATGAGGGCTGATACACCCCCGAAATCGCCTTGATCAGCGTGGTTTTCCCCGCGCCATTGTCGCCAGCTAAAGCCACAACTTCGCCCGCCCGCACCATCATCGTCAGATCATTCAACGCCTGCACTGGGCCGAAATTCTTCGACAGGTTGCGCACTTCCAGCAGCGGCTCGCCAATTTTGGTTTGCCCGATTGGGGTCATCTCACTCACTTTGCCGCCCTCCCGAGAACCGCCGTTGCGCTTGGTCAATCAGCACCGAAATGATGATCACCACGCCAACCGAAATAAACTGCCAGAATGGGGCCACATTGATGAAGACCAGCCCATATTGAATAACCGCGATCACGAACGCCCCGGCAACCGTGCCCAAAATCGTGCCCGATCCGCCAAACAAACTTGCGCCGCCGATCACCACAGCCGCCACCGAATCCAGCAGCAACGGTTCGCCCGCCTGCGCAGCCCCCGCGCTAAACCGCGCCGCGTAAAGCACCCCCGCCAGCCCCGCGCACACCCCCGACAGGATATAAAGCCGTAGCAAATGCCATTTGATGTTGATACCCGCCCGTCTAGCTGCCTGCGCATTGGCCCCAATCGCATAATTATGCTGGCCAAACCGCGTCTGTCCCAGCAGGTAATGCATCAGCAGCACGAACACCGCCGTCACCAGAATGATATAGGGCACGCCGTAAATCTTGCCGTTGCCCAAGGCGGAAAACACCTCGTTCTTCACCGGAACCGTGGTGCCACCTGCGAGCAAAAACGCCACGCCGCGCGCCACGCCGAACATGCCAAGCGTGCCGATAAACGGCGGCACTTTCAGCAAAGCCACCAGCAAACCGTTGATAAAGCCGGGAATGGCCGAGATTGCCACCGCCACCAAAGACCCCAGCAACACCGCGGGCCAGAACCCCAAACCCGGCGTCAGCCAGTTGATCACATGCGCAGCCACCACCGCCGCCAGCCCCATGATAAAGCCCATCGACAGATCAATCCCGCCCGAGATGATCACAAAGGTCTGCCCGGTCGCCAGCAACAACGGTGCCACCGCGAACACCGCAATTGACTGGATGTTGAACGGGTTGAACAGGAAGGTGCCGCCAAAATCCAGACGCGACCACAGCTCAAAGCCCAAAATCAGAAAGGCCAGAAACAGCCAGGCCCGCAGATCGGCGACGCGCTGCAACAGGGTGCGCGCCTTATCGGCATGATCGGCTTGCGGGGCGACATGCGGTGCCGCAACAGGGGGGGATGTCATGTGAAATTCCTAAACTTGGGCAGGCCTAAAGCGGCCCGCGCAAAAACCAAGTCACCCAGCTTGAGAGGCCGTTTTGTGTCGGTAAACTTGGGCCGGTAAATGGGGGAGGTCTGCCCTCCCCCAAAATCGCTCACTCAGAGTAGATGTATTTCGCCACTTCCGGGTCGTCGATGTTCGACTTGTCCATGATGGTGAAACCAGTGCCAATGCTGACCGGGATCGAGTGGCCGGTCAGATGGGCATAGGCCGCAACCACGCCGAAATAGCCGATCTCTGCCGGATGCTGCGCGATGGCCACATCGACCAGACCCGACTTGATGTTGTCCACGATGGACCCCGGCGCATCAAACGCCACAACCTTGATATTGCCGGTCTGCCCGGCTTGCTGCACGCCAGTGCCTGCGCCCAAAGCCGAGAACAGGTTGGCCCCGAACACGCCTTTCAGATCAGCGTCCCGCGCAAACACGCCCTGCAACTGTGACGCGGCCTTGTTGGCGTCATTGTCGTTGAACTGGGTTTCCAGCACGGTGACTTTCGGGAAATTCTCGGCCATTTCGGCCTTGAAGCCTTCTTCACGCTGGTCGGTGGTGGAAATCCCCGGCTTGACGTTGGACACGAACACTTTGCCCTCGCCACCAATCGCCGCCGCCAAAGCCCGCGCGGCCATCCGCCCCCCCAACACGTTGTCCGAAGCGATGTAAGACAGCGGGAAATCGCCATCGCCCGCCCCGGTCTGATAGACGCCAGTGCCGATGAACGTATCGACGGTGATCACCGGAATACCCGCGTCATTGGCCTTTTTCAGCGGCTCAATCAGCTGCACCTTGTCGGTCGGCGCGATCAGGATCGCATCGGGCGCGCGGGCGATCACCGCGTCCAGCACCGGAACCTGCGTCACCGGGTTGAAGTCAGGGGCGCCTTGGAACACCAGCTCGACGCCCAAAGCATCGGCTGCGGCCTGCGCGCCCTTTTGCATGGTGATGTAGAACGCATCGGTGGTCAGACCCGGCACAAGCGCGATGGTGTATTTCTTATCCTCTGCAACCGCTGTGCTGGCGATCGAGAAAGTCAGCGCGAATGCCGAAGCAGCGCCCAGAAAACTACGACGTTTCATTCATATTCCTCCCTGAATATCCGCCGGGCCACCTCCTCAAGTGGCAGGGCAGTTGGCTGTTTCACGCAACACGAGCGCCGCCAATGCCCCGGATAACACGTCGTTCATCCGGCTTCGTCAAGAGAAATATTTTGCTGCAAGTATTTTCTTCAATGTGCCGACCGCAGAAAGACCCCGAATCGCGGCCCTAATCCCGCCGCGCCAAAGCATCCAGAACCGCCTCAGCCGTGCGCGTATCGGTAAGCAAGCCCGAGATCAGCCCCGCCCGTGCAGCCCCTATGATCGAAGGCACTTTCGCCTCGCCCACTGCGACGCCAATCACCAACGGCGTGCGGCGCAACTGCGCGCAAGACACCGCGATCATCGCGCCCTCGCCGCGCCATTGCACGATCTGGCCCTGCGCATCGAAATAATGCCGCACCACATCGCCCGCCGCTTCCGCCAAATCCGGGTCCGCCGCCCCCGCAGCACCCTGCACCGGACGATCCAAGCCATAGGGCAGACCTACGCCAACCACCGCGACGTCAATGCGATCCCACAGTGCCACCGAAGCTTCAACCGCAGGTTCCGCCAGAAAGAAATCCAACGCCTCGGGGGCGGGCAGATACGGCGCATGGATGAAATGCGGCACCCCGCCAGTCACCTCTGCCGCCCGGCGCGAAAACTCATTGCTCTGGAAATGCTGGGCATGCTGGCTCATCCCGCCGGTTGAGGGCACCACGCTAACCCCCGGCAAACTGGGCAACCCACCGTCGATGATCGCCGACACCGTCCGCCCCCAGCCCACCATCAGGACCGAGCCTTGCCCCAGCCCCTGCGCCCCCACCATCCGCGACAATGGCCCGGCCAAGGCCTGCACACCCGCCGCAACCGGCGCGTCCACCGCCACCACCGCCTTTAACCCCAAGCGTTCCGCCAGCATCCCGCCCAAAGCATCCGGCGCGTGGATATCCCGCACCTCAATGCGCACGATTCCCTCGGCGCGTGCCCGTTGCAACAGACGCGAGATCGTGGCCGTCGACAGCCCCAACTGCTTGGCGATCTGTACTTGGCTCAGATCGCCCTCGTAATGCAGCTTGGCGACGGTGTGCAGCATGGCTCGGTTTTCACCGATGACGGCTCCGCTGGAAATTGACAGGTTGCAATTCCTTTCTGCAAGGTGTTACACGTTTCGCAGATCAAACTTATCCCGCAATATCCGCGTTCAGGCAACTGGCATCTTCGTCCCCCCTGCGCCGCGCCACATATCTGGAGACTTCCGATGGCTGCCCCGATGTCTAGCCCGATGTCTAGCATGACAACCGCCGAACGCCGCGGCTATCAACAAATCTGCGGCGACAATGGCGCGATGATGGTGATCGCCTGCGATCAACGCGGCGGGATGCGCACGCTTCTGGCCAAAACCGCCGACGAACAGGCCGCAATCAGCAACGCCACCTTGGGCGAAACCAAAATGGATATCACCGCCTATCTCGCCCGCCAAGCCGGCTGCGTGCTGGTCGATCCGCTCTGCGCTGTTCCGGCTTTGGTTGACGAAGGCGCGATCCACCGCTCCACCGGATTGCTGATCGGCCTCGATGCTTCGGGCTTTGATCTCACCCCCGAAGGCTACCGGATTTCCAACATGGTCGAAGGCATCAACGCCCGCCGGGTCCGCGAATTCGGCGGCACCGGTGCGAAGATCATGATCTACCTGCGCTCGGATACCCCTGCGGCGAACACCGCCAACATGCAAACCCTACGCGACAGCATCGCAGATTTCGCCGCCGAAAACCTGCTGTTGGTGGTCGAATTCCTGACCTATTCCTTGCCCGGCGAGCAGCCCGAGGCTTATGCCGCCAAGATCCCCGAACTCATTGAGGGTGGCTCAAAGCTCTGCCTCGACGCGGGCTCAAAAGTGCTGAAAATCCCCTATCCGGGCACGGCTGAGGCCTGCGCCAATATCACCAAGATGAGCGGCACCGTGCCGTGGGCAGTGCTGTCGGCAGGCGTTGACCACGCCACCTTTCTCGGCCAGGTTGAGATTTCCATGGCCAACGGAGCCTCTGGCGTGATCGCAGGCCGCTCGCTGTGGAAAGACTGCATTTCGCTGGATCGCGCCGTCACCAAGACCCGGCTTGAGACCATCGCCGTCCCCCGCCTGCGCGAAATTCAGGCGGTTATCGCCAAACATTTCAAGGCCTAAGCATGACAACGGGCACCGCCATCGGCATCGACATTGGCGGCACCCGCCTGCGCGCCGCCCGTGTCACCGATGGCGTGATTGAAGCCCGCGCCAGCGCCGAAAGCGCCCGCGACCCCGCCACAGTCACCGCTCGCGTGCTGGAATTGGTAGCCAAGGTGCGCAACCCGTCCGTCACCGCCCTCGGCATCGGCGTCCCCGGCCAAGTCCACGCCACAACAAGGCAAGTCCTGTCCGGCGGCTATGTTGATCTCTCGGGTTTCGACTTCGCCGGGCAGATTGAAGCCGCCACGGCCCTGCCCGTCACGCTGGAAAACGACGCCACCATGGCCCTCTTGGGGGAAGCCGCCTATGGTGCTGCCAAAGACCAGCAAAACGTGGTGATGCTGACCATCGGCACCGGCATCGGCGGTGCGATTTTGGATCAAGGCCAAGTCCTGCGCGGGCGCGGCGCTGCGGGCCAACTCGGCCATATCGGCATTGATCCGCAAGGTCGCCAATGCGTCTGCGGCAAGATCGGCTGCGTGGAAACCACCTCCTCCGGCACCGCCTTTGGCGTGCATCTGGCCGAGGCTGGCCTGCCGCCTGATACCCGCGCCGAAACCCTGCTCAACAGCCAAGACCCCACTGCCCGCACCGTGATCCACGCTTGGGCCAGCCCGCTGCGCTGCGCCATCGACACGCTGATCGCCATCCTCAACCCTGATTGCATCCTGATCGGCGGCGGGGCCGGAACAGCCGCCCACGCCGCCCTCGCCCAATTCCCAGCAGCCCCATCATGGTTCAAAGCCCCCGTCCTCGCAGCCACCTTGGGCGACGACGCAGGCGTGATCGGTGCCGCCACCACAGCGCTTAAAAGCCGCCCCCATAAACGCGCGGTCTTGGTCAATGGCGTCCCGGCCTCCGGTAAATCCGGCGTAGCACGCGCTTTGTCCGATGCCACGGCCTGGCCGATCCTCGCGCTCGACACCGTCAAAAACCCGTTCCTGACCACCCTGCCTCCCGGCGACCGCCTGTTCAACCGCACCTTAGGGCGCGCCTCTTACGCCGCCATCTTCGATCTGATCGCCGACGCCCCCGCCAACACCACCCTGATCATTGACGCATGGTTCGGCTTCCAACCGCTTGAGACCCTACAAGCCCATATCCAACGCGCAGGCCTTACCGATATTGCCGAAATCTGGTGCTACGCCCCGCCCGAAACCATCGGCGCCCGCTATGCCGACCGCTTGGGCCAACGCCCCGCAGGTCATCCGGGTGCCGATTATGTCCCCGAACTGATCAGCCTCGCGGCAGCCGCAAAACCCACAGGCCTCGCCCCGCGCTTGGATGTAGACACGACAAAGCCCATCAACGCCACGCCCCTCACCGACTGGCTGGCGCAACTCTGGCGCTAATACCAAAGCGCAACCGCCCCCGATAAATCACCGCGCCAGCACATTGCTCTTTTCAAAATACTCCCTGCGGAGCATCCAACACCCGCCAGCACCGCATCGCCAAAAGATTAAGAAATCCTTAAATCAGCCATCCAACCCATTGATATATTTTGATAAAAAAAGGTCCCGAGTTGGGACCCAAAAACAGGGCCAGCCCCAAAAGGCCAGCCCCCTCAAAACCCGATCAAATAATCGAAAACTCGCCCACCCCAAAGCCCAGCACATTCACGCCGACATTGGCAAACACCAACCCCGCCGCCCCGCCAAACCCATCGGCATCATAAAACACATTCCCCGTATCGGTCTCATAAATGATCCGATCCGTAGCCCGCACCGCAAGCCCGCTGAGATTGGCCGCAAAATTCACCGCAGCCAACGCCCCTACCGACAGCGCCCCAAACGCTGCATCATCCAGCCTGATCCGATCGTCCGCCGAAACATAACCGCTGATCGTATCCGAACTCGCAACCCCAGTGGCGGCGTTAAACACGAATACATCCAATCCCGCCCCGCCAATCAACAGATCCTTGCCCAACCCACCGTTCAGCACATCATTGCCGATGCCGCCGTTCAGCGTATCAGCCCCCTCCAGACCAATTAGCGTGTCATTGCCGCCCAGCCCGATCAACTGGTTCGCCGCCTTATTGCCCACAATCGTCTGCGTCAAACCATTGCCGGTCAGATGGATCACCGTGCTCAGCGCCGCATCAATCGTGGTCAAAATCTCAATGTCATCATCCGCCGCCAACACATAGCTGGCCAAGGCCCAGACCCGGTCTGCCGTGCCGTGTCCGGCGATCTCGACAATGCTGTCTTGCTGGGTGTTGACAAAATACCAGTCGTCGCCGCCACCGCCGTCCAGCGTATCATTGCCCAAGCCGCCGTAAAGTTGGTCCGCCCCGCCAAGCCCGTACAGCCGATCATTTCCACCCGAACCCGCCAGAATATTCACCCCAGCATTGCCAGTGATTGTCTGCGCCAAGTCATTGCCGGTCAGATTAAGCGCCTGCGTCACGGCAACATTGGTGGTGGTGAGAAATTCGATATCATCATCCAAAGCGAGGCTGAAGCTGACCGAGGCCGCGACGTGATCCGCCGTGCCAGCGCCGCCCACCTCGTTGATGTGGTCCAAGGCGTTGTCAACGATATAGGTATCATTGGCGCTGCCGCCCGTCATCACATCCCGGTCCACCCCGCCATTCAGCGTATCTGCACCTGCTCCGCCCTCCAGTGTGTCGTTGCCGCTGCCACCGATCAGCATATCGCTGCCATTATTGCCGCGCAGCAAATTGGCACTGGTGTTACCAGAGATCACATCATTGCCGCTGCCGCCAAACGCCCTCTCGACCACTGTGCCATAAGCGATGCCCATATTCAGGCGACCACCCAGCACATCCGACGAAGCGCCCCGCTGCAAAGCAATCCGCTGCGCGCCCGCGAATCCCGCCATATCGACGGTATCTGCGCCGCCATTGTCGAAGATGGTGAAGGCGACATAATTGTCGTTCGCCGGATCATTCAAACTCACCGCCGCATCCAGCGCCGCATTTCCGGTGTTGGAGTTATAACCATAGGTGGTGTTGCCGGTGCGGGTGGTTGTGGACAGCCCGTAGAGATTGCTGATCGCCAGAATATCCGCAATCATCGGCGTCAGCACCCAGCGGAATTGCGCGTTGACGAAGGTATTGTAATCAGTGCCATCGCGCGAGAATTCGTCATGCATCGACTGCATGTAAGACATGATCGACAGATGCTGCGAATCGTTCAGATAGTAATTGCTGGTGCCATAAGTCGCCGAGCCGTTGTAATTGCCGCCATGACCTAAGCCAAGCGCGTGGCCCAGTTCGTGGACGGTTGTTTCAAAGGCGTAACTGTCCAGCGTCGTGCCAAACTCGGTCAGCCAGCCTGTGGTGATCATCAAAGACGAGCTGGTGATCGTGCCATCCACCAAAGTGACATTGTTGTTATAGGCGTTCACCCCCGCCTCGCTGTCATCAAAGCTGATCTGCGCCGCACCCACCGTCGCGGTAAAGGTGATGCCGCTGATATCCGACCACATTTGCAGCGCCTGCACCGCCATGGCCGCCCCAGCCGCGGTCAACTGGGTGACATTATAGGTGATGGTGCGCCCGCCCGACAGATCATAGGCAGTGGCGGGAACGTTCTGTGACGCGTCCGCCGCGAAAAAGCGCTCAAAATTGTTGCTCAGCTGCCACGCCACTTCATCCGCCGTCAGCACCACGCCCGCTGCTTCATGCCGGACGGCCGAGATCAGGAAATCGCCTGAGTTTGTGCCGAAACCGCTGGCATCGACAAAATAAGTCCCTGTCGTCGTCGCGGTAAACGTCACAAGGGAATTCAGCGACAACGCAGCGCCAGCATCGTCATTTGACACCAGAATCGAGCCTGAAGCATCGCGCAGAGCCAGAAACGTATCAGAGACCGGCATGCGCCCCACCCCTAACAACCGGAAATCATAGCTTTGCCCGGCGACCAACGTGACCGCAAACCAGTCATGATCCCCCGACGCATCCACCGTGCCATAGGTACTGGTGCCAAGAGTAAGTCGCGCGGTTGTCGCGCTGCTGCCTGCGACATCCACCAGCGGCAAAGGCAGCGCATTGATCGACTCGGGGTTTGGGCTGGGGGATGGCATTTTAATCTCCTTATTTCACTACAAAATATGCCGCAAAATATGCGACAGTGTATAAAGTGCTCGGTCAATCGAATTGGGTTGCAAGCAGCAGCATGGTCCCAAACGGGATTTTTTTAGACGTTATGGAAATTTTAATATTTGGCAAACATTCTGTCTACGCCGCCATCTGGCACAAACTCAGCGCAGTGTTTCCAGCAGGTTGACCATTGGATAGACCAAAGCTGCCGCTGATCCGGCCTGCAACGGCGCATCCATGCTGCCCAAACGCATCTGCTGCGTGGCCGAGGGCACGAATTGCCCGTTAATTTGCCGCCCGCCCGCAAGCTGCACCGTGGCGCGATGGTCATTGCGCGGTGCAACGGTAACAACCAGAACCTGCGCGCCTTCGGGTGGGGCGGCCTGCGTGCTGACCACGCGGCCTGACTGACGGGTAAAATCCGCCAGCAGCCGCGCGCAAAACCCGGGCACTTCAAAGCTTGGCTCAGCCGCAAACTGACAATGCAACCAAACCGGGGCCTGTTGTTTCACCATAACGATCCCCTTCTCGCTGCGATTGGGCTTAGTTTGAACTGTCGCCGCACAAACAGCTGCACCCCCCAGTGCGACACTCAGCGCCAGCATCCCCCCGATCTGCGATACATGCTTAAGCATCAGCCCCTCCAATCTCGACAAAGCGCTCTTTAACGCGAACTGCCAAGCCCCAGTTTACAGGTTTTCCCTAAGGAAAATCTCGATCCTGATCTTCTCCTGCGAGGCCAAAATCTCGCGCCGATCACAGCGCGCCCGCAAAATCCGCATCGCCGAGCGCACCAGATGGCCGGGGTCTTGCGTGATCAGCGCATCAATCTGGCGCGACAGCACGGCGGCCTCGGTGAACGGCGTGCGTTCATGCGCGATGATGGTGGCACGGGCGGGCTGCGCGGTGACGATTTCTAAAGGCACCCGCGCTTCCGGCCCCAGCACATAGACCCCGGCAATATCGGCATGGCTGGCAAAACTGGCGCGGATGATCCGCGCAGAACGCTCCGGGTCGCCATAGGTTTCCAAGGACGGCAGCACGGTCAGATGCGGATAGTCGGCATGGATCACCTCATCAAAGCCCAAGCGCCTCTCTAAGCTATCGCGGGCGTGCATCGTCTCGGCCACCACCAGAATTTTCCCCGCAACGCGGGGCGCAAACCGCCCCATCAACCGCCCCGCCGTCGCCCCGGCGGCGCGGTTGTCAATGCCAACAAAATCCTCTGGCGCAGAACTGATCTGCCCCGAGATAAAGCTGACTGTGGCAATCCCGCGCTCTGCCAGTCGCGCCATCGCATCGCGCACCTGCGGAAACTCGGGGGCCATGATCGCCACGCCGTCCACTTGATTGGCATCCAAGCCGCCTAAAAGGTTGGCAATCTGATGTGGATCGCTGTCATGGATATGGCGCACCTCGGCCCGCATCATCTCGGGCGCGAAGGCCAGATTGGCCTCAGTGATTCGCGCCACCACGCCTGCCAGAAACTGATCACCGCCACGCGGCAGCAGAAACAAAAACCGATAATCTTTACCGCGCGCCAGATTGGCTGCGACCAGATTTCGAATAAATCCCAGCTTTTCAATGGCTTGGTTAACGCGCTCGACGGTATCTTTGCGCACGCCGGACCGGTCGTTCAACACGCGGTCAACCGTGGCCAAGCTGACCCCCGCGGCAATCGCAAGATCCTTCGTCGTCGGTCGCATCGGATCTAAATCCCTCTCCTGCAATTCTTTTGTTCGATATTTCCGCAGCTTGCAATCAAATTGAGGTACGCACCTCAAAAAACACTTGCCATGAGGTACGTACCTCATCTAGCCTTTACCCAGCAAAGAGTCGTGGCGAGGAGGCCGTGGCCTGCAACCGGGAGGAATAAAATGAACGCGAAGCTGCTGTTATCCACGGCGTCCGTGGCCATCATGGCGATGGGTGCCGCCAAAGCCGAAGACCTGACCCTGTGCTGGGCCGCATGGGACCCCGCCAACGCCCTGATCGAGCTTTCCAAGGAATATGAGGCGCAATCCGGCAACACCATGCATTTCGAATTCGTGCCATGGACCAGCTTTGCCGACCGCATGCTGAACGAGCTGAACTCAGGCGGCAAGCTGTGCGATCTGATGATCGGCGACAGCCAATGGATCGGCGGCGCGGCTGAAAACGGCCAATATATCAAGCTGAACGATTTCTTCGACGCCAACGGCATCAAGATGGATGACTTCATCCCAGCCACCGTCACAGGCTATGCCGAATGGCCAAAAGGCACGCCGAACTACTGGGCTTTGCCCGCCTTTGGCGATGTGGTCGGCTGGACGTATCGGAAGGATTGGTTTGCCAAGCCCGAGTTGCAAGCCGAATTCAAAGAGAAATACGGCCACGATCTCGCCCCGCCCGCCACCTTTGACGAGTTGAAACAAATCGCCGAATTCTTCCAGAACCGTGAGGTTGACGGCAAAAAGGTCTACGGTGCCTCGATCTACACCGAGCGCGGCTCGGAAGGCATCACCATGGGCGTGATGGACGTGCTGTATTCCTTCGGCTTCAAATACGACAACCCCGAAAAACCCTATGATATGGAAGGCTTTGTGAATTCCGAAAGCGCCGTCAAAGGCCTTGAATTCTACAAATCGCTCTACGATTGCTGCGTCCCGCCAGGCTCGTCGAACGGCTACATGGGCGAAGGCGTCGATGCCTATAAATCCGGCCAAGTCGCGTTGCAAATGAACTTCGCCTTCACCTGGCCCGGCTTTAACACCGATGCCAATGTCGGCGGCGACAAGACCGGCTATTTCGCCAACCCAGCCGGCCCGAACGGCGATAAATTCGCCCAGCTTGGCGGTCAGGGCATTTCGGTGGTCGCGGCCTCCGACAAGCAAGACGCGGCCCTTACCTATATCAAATGGTTCGCCCAGCCCGAAGTTCAGGCGAAATGGTGGAAACTCGGCGGCTATTCTGCGCTGCGCGCCGTGGTCGAAGATCCCGGTTTTGCCACCAGCCAGCCTTATGCGCAGACCTTCCTTGATAGCATGGCGATCGTGAAGGATTTCTGGGCCGAACCCAGCTACGCCACCCTGATGCAGTCGTCGCAAAAGTGGTTCCACGATTATGTTGTAGCAGGCAATGGCACCGCGAAAGAAGCCCTCGACGGTTTGGTTGCCGATTGGCACGCGACGTTTGAGGAAGAAGGCAAATACTAAGCCAACTCTCTCCCCCACCCGAAAAGGTGGGGGTCCGCGCGAGGCTCTTGAGGGCCAACAGAGCCTCGCGCATGATGCTTTAAGCGGCCCTCAGGAAAGCTTATCCCATGCCCGATCCCCTACAGCGCGTCGCGGCCGCCACGCCGCCGAAACTTGCACATCAAATTCGCGGGTTATCCGACCGCACCATCGCGTGGCTGTTCGTCGCCCCCACGATTTTCCTCCTTCTCGCCGTCAACATCTTCCCGCTAATCTGGACCATCCGCCTAAGCCTCACCAACTTCCGCACCAACCGCCCGAACAACGCGGTGGAATGGGTGGGCATCGAGAATTACCGCAAGATCCTGACCAACCCCGACACTTGGGCCTCGCTGCAAGCCACCGCCCATTTCCTGGTCTGGACCATCACGCTGCAAGTGCTGATCGGCTTCACCCTCGCTTACCTGATCAACAAAAAGTTCCGCACCAATGATCTGTGGACCACTTTGATCGTGCTGCCGATGATGCTGTCCCCCGCCGTGGTCGGCAATTTCTGGACCTTCCTCTATCAACCACAAATCGGATTGTTCAACTATTTCATCGCCTTCCTGACAGGTACCGATCCCGCCAGCTTCTCCATGATCGGCGAAGTCGCCCTCGCGCCTTGGGCCATCGTCATCGTCGACACCTGGATGTGGACCCCCTTCGTCATGCTGATCTGCCTCGCTGGCCTGCGCTCGATCCCGCCCTCGATCTACGAGGCAGCCGAATGTGACCGCGCCAGCAAATGGCGGCAATTCTGGACCATCACCCTGCCGATGGCCCTGCCCTTCCTGATGCTCGCCGTGCTGTTTCGCGGCATCGAAAACTTCAAAATGTTCGATCTTGTCGTGCAACTGACAGGCGGCGGGCCCGGTGCCACCACGCAACTGACCTCGATTGATCTGAAGCGCGAAGCCTTTGAGAAATGGCGCACCGGCTACGCCTCTGCCTATGCGGTGATCCTGTTTGTCACAGTGTTCGGCCTCGCCTCGATCTACGTCAAAGCCCTGAACAAGGTAAAAGACAGATGAGCTATTCCATCACCGAACCCTCCAACCGCCAAAAGTGGATCGCCGGTGGCTTAGTCATAGCCTACGCCATCCTCACCCTGCTGCCCCTCGCATGGATCATCGCCACCGGCTTCAAAACCCCCGCCGATGCCATCGCCTACCCGCCAAAGGTGCTGTTCACGCCGTCGCTCGAAGGCTACGTCAACCTGTTCACCTCCCGCTCCCGCGTCACGCCCGAAGACCTCGCGGCGCTTGGCCCACCGACCACATGGTATGACACCATCGTGCGGCAATACGGCATGGTGATCACCGGCGCGTCCCGTTACGGCGAGCGGTTCCTGAACTCGGTCATCATCGGTTTCGGATCGACCTTCCTGTCGGTTTTCTTAGGCACCATCGCGGCTTACGCGTTCAGCCGCTTCAAAGTGCCGCTGAAAGACGACCTTTTATTCTTCATCCTCTCCACAAGAATGATGCCCCCCATCGCCGTCGCCATCCCGATTTTCCTGATGTACCGCCAGCTTGGCCTGTCCGACACCCACCTCGGCATGATCCTGCTTTACACCGCCGTGAACCTGTCCCTATCGGTCTGGCTGCTGAAAGGTTTCATCGACGAAATCCCCATCGAATACGAAGAAGCCGCCCTGATCGACGGCTACACCCGCTTCCAGGCCTTTTACAAAGTTGTGCTGCCGCAAGCCGCGACCGGCATCGCCTCCACCGCGATCTTCTGCCTGATCTTCGCATGGAACGAATACGCCTTCGCGGTGCTGCTGACCTCCGGCACAGCCCAAACCGCCCCGCCCTTCATCCCCACTATCATCGGCGCGGGCGGCAAAGACTGGCCCGCCGTCGCCGCAGGCGCGACGCTGTTCCTGCTGCCGATCATGATCTTCACCATCCTGCTGCGCAAACACCTGCTGCGCGGCATCACCTTCGGAGCGGTGCGCAAATGAAAAACTTTCTCAACGGCATCCTGCACTTCCGCCGTGGCCCGTGGGAGATGCTCGCCACCATCCTGATAGCCCTAGGCGTCTTCATGCTGATGCAACCCTTCGCCTTGATCTTGTTCACCTATTCCTTCGTGGTGACGCTTATCGGCACGGTGATGTTCATCATCACCAGCCATTTCCCGGAGTAAGAGATGGCCCAAATCGTCATCAAAAGCCTGCGCAAAGAATTCGGCGCGTTCACCGCCGTACAATCCTCCAGCTTCACGATCGAGGACGGCGAATTTTTCATGCTGCTCGGCCCCTCTGGCTGCGGCAAAACCACCACTTTGCGGATGATCGCCGGGCTGGAGTTACCCACCGCAGGTGAGATTTTCATCGACGGGGCTGAGGTTTCCCAAAAGCCCGCCAGCCAGCGCGACATTGCCTTCGTGTTCCAGATGTTCGCGCTCTATCCGCATATGAATGTGCGCAAGAACATCTCCTACCCCCTCGTCAGCCAAGGCATGAAACGCGACCAAGTCCGCGCCAAAGTCAACGAAGTCGCCGAGATTCTCGGCATCACCGCGATCCTGGAAAAGCCCGTCGGCGGCCTGTCCGGCGGCGACCGCCAACGCGTCGCCTTGGGTCGCGCCATCGTCCGCGACCCCGCCTGTTTCCTGATGGACGAGCCCCTTGGCGCACTAGATGCGGAATTCCGCGAACATATGGCCCTAGAACTGCGTGCCCTGCACTACCGCATGCGCGCCACCACGGTTTACGTCACGCATGACCAGCTCGAAGCCATGCAGATGGGCGACAAAATCGTCGTGATGAATCACGGTGTTGTCGAGCAATTCGGCCGCCCGCAGGAAATCTACGACTGGCCCGCCACCACCTTCGTCGCCCGTTTCATCGGCTCGCCCGCGATGAACCTGCTGAATTTCGACGGCATGGTCGGCAATGGCAGCACCGAAGTCACCCTCTCAGACGCCGCCATCCAAATCCCGCCGATGATCAGCGGCGGCAGTGGCACCCTCACCCTCGGCGTGCGCCCCGAACACATCCGCCTCGACGATGCCGCCCCGCTCAAAGCCCGCATCCTCGCCGCTGAATACCTCGGCACCACCCAGATCATCACCCTGCAAACCGCCCACGGCCCGGTCAAAGCCCGCATCGCTTCCGACCAGCCCGCCACCATCGGCGACACCACCGGCCTCACCTTCGATCCCCGTTCGATCACTTTGTTCGACCCCACCGGCCACGCCCTGATCTCTGAGGCAAATCAAAAGGTTCTATCCCATGGCTGAGGTGATCCTGAACAACGTCTCAAAATCCTACGGGGCGCAAACCGCCCTAGACAGCGTCAGCATGACCATCCCCGACGGTGCTTTCGTGGTCTTGCTCGGCCCCACCGGAGCAGGCAAAACCACCATCCTGCGCCTTGTCTCGGGCCTTGACACCCCCACCACGGGCGACATCCGCATCAACGGCCAAAGCACAAAAGGCCTCACCCCCGCCCAACGCAATGTCGCGATGGTGTTCCAGCAATATTCGCTTTACCCGCATCTGACCGTGCGCGAAAACATGGAATTCCCGCTGAAATCGCCGCTGCTGCGTACCCCGCGCAGCGAGATCACCCGCAAAGTCGCCGAAGTCGCCGAAATCCTGCAAATCTCCCACAAGCTCGACAACAAGGCGACGGCCCTTTCGGGCGGCGAGATGCAGCGCGTCTCCATCGGTCGCGCGCTTGTGCGCAACCCCGCCGTCTATCTGATGGATGAACCGCTCAGCAGCCTCGACGCCAAACTCCGCGCCGATCTGCGGGTAGAGCTGAAAAATATCCAAGCCAACCTTGGCGCGACTTTCCTCTATGTCACCCATGACCAGATTGAGGCGATGACAATGGCCACCCATGTCGGCGTTCTCGACCACGGAAAACTCGTGCAATTCGGCACCCCGCGCGAGATTTACGAACAACCCGTCAGCATTTATGCCGCAGGTCGCTTGGGTCAGCCGCATATCAACATCCTGCCCGCCGATCTGTTCGGCCCCGCCCCCGCCAATGCGACGAAAATCGGCCTGCGCCCCGAGCAAATCCAGCAAGGCGCAGGCGAAGATGCGCTGGTGAAACGCATCGAACATTTGGGCGATCAAACCCGCCTGCATCTGTCGTTCAAGAACCACGACCTGACCACCGTGACCGAGGCCCACACGCCCTTGCGCAGCGGCGACATCCTGAAAATCCAACCGCAGCGCCCGTTCTATTTCGACGCCAACGGCACCCGCATATAAGGAACCCGCGATGACTCAATTCATGAACAAACGCGAAAACATCGTGACCGAGGCGATTGACGGCCTGCTGATGGCCTCGGGCGGGCGACTGGTGCGGCTGGATGGCTACCCGCATATCCGCGTCGTCCTCCGCGCCGATTGGGACAAATCCCGTGTTGCCCTCGTCTCGGGTGGCGGCTCCGGCCATGAGCCTGCCCATGCCGGTTTCGTCGGCCCCGGTATGCTGACCGCCGCCGTTTGTGGCGATGTGTTCGCCAGCCCTTCGGTCGATGCGGTGCTGGCAGGTATCCTCGCCGTCACCGGTCCCGCAGGCTGCCTGCTGATCGTGAAGAACTACACCGGAGATCGCCTGA
Organism: Cypionkella sp. TWP1-2-1b2; assembly: GCF_049896245.1. Classification (NCBI taxonomy): domain Bacteria; kingdom Pseudomonadati; phylum Pseudomonadota; class Alphaproteobacteria; order Rhodobacterales; family Paracoccaceae; genus Cypionkella; species Cypionkella sp. TWP1-2-1b2. Next base: position 54,715 of record NZ_JAFCTX010000015.1, read on the forward strand.
ATTTCGGCCTCGCCGCCGAGCGCGCCCGCGCCTTTGGCATGAAGGTCAGCATGGTGATCGTCGATGACGACATTGCCCTGCCCAATTTGCCGCAAGCGCGCGGCCTTGCCGGAACCTTGTTTGTCCATAAAATCGCGGGTTACCTTGCCGAACAAGGCCACGATCTGGCGGCTGTCACAAAAGCCGCCGAAGCCGTGATCGCAGGCGCGACCTCGATCGGCATGTCGCTGGATACCTGCACCGTCCCCGGCTCGGCGAAAGAAAACCGCATCCCGCAGGGCATGGCGGAACTTGGCCTTGGCATCCACGGCGAACCCGGCGTTGAACAAATCGCTTTCACGGACGCCGCCCATGCCATGACCGCGATGATCGACAAACTTCAGCCCAGTGACGGCCCGTATGTCGCGCTGCTGAACAACCTCGGCGGCGCGTCTGAATTGGAAATGTCTGTGCTGGCCTATGAACTTCTCCGCTCTCCCCTTGGGACTAAAATCAAATACATTATAGGCCCAAGTGCCATGATGACCTCGCTCGATATGCGCGGGCTTTCGATCTCGCTCCTCCCGCTCACCCGCCAAATCGAAACCGCTCTCACAGCTCCCGTTCCCCTCACTGCATGGCCCGGTTGTCAGCCGAACACCGCCATCAAAACAAAAACCCTGCCGGATGGGCTGACGCCAATCCGCCCGATTCCATCCCAACACAAACCCACTAAAGATTTCCTAATCAAATGCTGCCAGATCATGATTTCCTTGGAATCTGACCTCAATGTGCTCGACGCCAAATCCGGCGATGGTGACACCGGATCGACCCTGTCAGGTGCCGCCCATGCCCTGATCGACGCCGTCGACCAGCTGCCGCTGTCGGATCACACCCAGCTCTACCGCGCCATCGGCCTTGAACTCAGTCAAACCATGGGCGGCTCGTCGGGTGTGCTGCTCGCGATCTTCTTCGCCGCCGCTGGCGATGCCGCCTCATCTGGCTTGACCATGCGCGATTCGCTACGCGCCGGGCTGGAGCGGATGCAGCAAATCGGTGGCGCAAAACTCGGCGACCGCACGATGATTGACGCGCTGCAACCCGCGCTTGACGCCCTAGATCACGGCCTGCAAGCCGCCGCAGATGCCGCACGAGCCGGGGCAAACCACACCGCCACCATGCTGACCGCCAAAGCCGGCCGCGCCGCCTATATCAACGCTGGCAACCTGCAAGGCCATATCGACCCCGGTGCCGAGGCTGTGGCGCGGCTGTTTGAAGCACTTGCCACGAATTGATGTGAATCGCCGCAGGCTGCACTATAACCTGATGGGTGGAAGCGGAAGCGTCCGCTCGCCAGCCCTTCAAGGAGCCCGCCAGATGAAATACGCAATCAAAACTTTAGTTCTCTGCGCCACCCTCTCCACCCCAGCGCTTGCCGAAGGTGACGCTGACAAGGGCGAGGGCTTGTTCAAACGCTGCCTTGCCTGCCATTCGATCATCGCCGCCGACGGCAACGCGGTACAAAAAGGCGGCAAAACCGGCCCCAATCTGTTCGGTGTCATCGGTCGCCCGATTGGCAGCTACCCGGATTTCAAATACGGCACAGGCCTGCTGGCATTGAACGCCAAGGGAGATGTCTGGGACGAAGCCAAACTCGCCGCCTATATCACCAACCCGACCGCATGGGTGAAAGAGGAATCCGGCGATCCGGCGCTCACCGCTAAAATGGCCTTCAAAATGGCTAGCGGAGCCGATGATATGGCGGCGTATCTGGCGACGATGAAGTAACAGGGGCCGCTCCACCTCAAATCCAGCGGATTTCAAGCGGCAACTGTCCCAACATCCCCTATAACGCTTGCAGAATCCCGCCATTCGCCCTAAAAACGCCAATGATTGCAGGGTCGGGCACACACCACGGCCCTGTCGTTATTGCAGCCAAGACCGGCGGAGCCAACCGCATGGCCAGTGACATATCGAAAAAAGGACCCAAACTACATGAATTCCAAAGCTATGGACGAATTTGAAGCACTTTTGAAAGAAAGCTTCGAAATTGACACCCCCGAAGAGGGAACGGTTGTCAAAGGCAAGGTTATCGCAATCGAAGCGGGCCAGGCCATTATTGATGTCGGCTACAAGATGGAAGGCCGCATCGACCTGAAAGAATTCGCAAATCCGGGTGAGCTGCCGAATATCAACGTCGGCGACACCGTGGAAGTCTACCTCGACCGCGTGGAAAATGCCCGCGGCGAAGCCCAAATCTCGCGCGAGAAAGCCCGTCGCGAAGAAGCTTGGGACCGTCTTGAGAAAGCCTATGCGACCGAAACCCGCGTTGATGGCGCGATCTTTGGCCGTGTCAAAGGCGGCTTCACGGTGGATCTGGGCGGCGCTGTCGCCTTCCTGCCGGGTTCGCAAGTGGACGTTCGTCCGGTTCGTGATGCTGGCCCGCTGATGGGCATGAAGCAGCCGTTCCAGATCCTGAAAATGGATCGCCGCCGTGGCAATATCGTGGTGTCGCGTCGCGCCATCCTTGAAGAGTCGCGTGCAGAACAGCGTGCCGAAGTCATCGGCAACCTCACTGAGGGGCAAACCATCGACGGCGTTGTGAAAAACATCACCGAATACGGTGCGTTCGTCGATCTGGGCGGCGTTGACGGCCTGCTGCACGTCACCGATATGGCTTGGCGTCGTGTCAACCACCCGTCGGAAATCCTCGCGATTGGTGAGACGATCAAGGTGCAGGTCATCAAGATCAACAAAGAAACCCACCGCATTTCGCTGGGCATGAAGCAGCTGCAATCCGATCCGTGGGATGCTGTTGAGAAACTCTATGCCATCGGCACCGTGCACAAAGGCCGCGTCACCAACATCACCGATTACGGCGCCTTTGTGGAGCTGGAAGCCGGTGTTGAAGGCCTCGTCCACGTCTCGGAAATGTCTTGGACCAAGAAAAACGTCCACCCCGGCAAGATCGTTTCGACCTCGCAGGAAGTGGAAGTTATGGTTCTGGAAATCGACAGCACCAAACGCCGCGTGTCCTTGGGCCTCAAACAGACCCAGCGCAACCCGTGGGAAGTGTTTGCCGAAACCCATCCGATCGGCACCAACATCGAAGGCGAAGTCAAGAACATCACCGAATTCGGTCTGTTCGTGGGTCTCGACAACGACATCGACGGCATGGTTCACCTCTCTGACCTGTCATGGGATCAGCGCGGCGAAGACGCCATTGCGAATTACCGCAAGGGCGACACCGTCACCGCGTCTGTTACCGAAGTTGACGTCGAGAAAGAGCGTATCTCGCTGTCGATCAAAGCCTTGGGCGAAGACACCTTCACCGATGCGGTTGATGGCGTGAAACGTGGCGGTATCATCACCGTCGTGGTGACCGCGATTGAAGAAGGCGGCGTTGAGGTTGAATACAACGGCGCGAAAAGCTTCATCCGTCGTTCCGACCTGTCGCGGGAACGCGCCGATCAACGCCCCGAGCGTTTCAGCGTTGGCGACAAGATCGACGTGCGCGTCACCAACATCGACCCGAAGACCCGCCGCATGGGTCTGTCGATCAAAGCGCGTGAGATCGCTGAAGAGAAAGAAGCTGTCGAGCAGTATGGTTCGTCCGATTCGGGCGCCAGCTTGGGCGACATCCTCGGTGCCGCTCTGAAGGGCGACAAGAACTGATCTGACCTCACGGTTGGTGAAAAGGGGCCCCGCAGCAATGCGGGGCCCTTTGCTTTGGCACCTTTAGCTTGCAATTTTGTTTGTGCCTTTGGAAATTATGCCTATAGTCCAATGCGTAACAGGTTGGCACGGCCGAGAATCCCAAAACCGGGGCGCGGCACCACTAGGGGGATATCGCGGATGATACGGTCTGAACTGATCCAAAAAATCGCGGATGAAAATCCGCACCTGACGCAGCGCCATGTTGAACGCATCGTCAACACGGTGTTTGAAGAAATCATCGAAGCCCTCGCCAAAGGCGACCGGGTCGAATTGCGCGGCTTTGGCGCGTTTTCGGTGAAAGCCCGCGATGCCCGCGTGGGGCGCAATCCGCGCACCGGTGAGGCTGTCAGCGTCGAGGATAAGAAGGTTCCGTTCTTCAAAACCGGCAAACTGCTGCGCGATCGTCTCAACGCCAAATAAGCCGCATTGCGCATCGGCGCGATCGCCCCAATAGTGGGTCAGCACCTGCAAAAAGGCGGTCCGATGTTTCGTTACCTGCGTTATCTGATTTTGGCAGCCGTGGGCCTTGCCCTGCTGATAGTGGCCTTGGCCAACCGCACCCCTGTTTTGCTGAAAGCCGTGCCCGATGACTTTGCCGCCTTTCTGGGCGTGACCTGGCAGATGCAGCTTCCGGTTTTCGTCGTGCTGTTCGGTGGCATCGTGATTGGCGTGCTGGTGGGCTTTTTGTGGGAATGGGCGCGCGAGCATAAGCATCGTGCGACCGCTTCGACCAAAACCCGCGAAGTCACCAAGCTGGAACGCGAACTCGCCAATATGCGCGACGCCACCTCGGTTCCGCAACAAGATGAGATCATCGCCCTGCTCAACCGCCCGAAAGCCAAGTAATGCCAAAGTTTGACCATGCCTGATATTCGCGTCAAAATCTGCGGCCTGCGCAGCTTAGGCGACGTGGCCGCCGTGGCCGCGACCAAAGCCGCCTATGCGGGCTTCGTGTTCTTCCCAAAATCCCCGCGCCATCTGACCATCCCGCAAGCCCGCGCCCTCACCCTTGCCGCCCCCGTGGGTCTGGCGAAAGTCGCCCTTTTGGTTGATGCCGACGACGCCCTGCTTGATGCGATCACGGAGGCGATGCCGCTCGACATGCTGCAACTCCACGGCCACGAAACTCCCGAGCGTGTCGCCGAAATCCGCGCCCGTTACGGCCTGCCGGTGATGAAAGCCGTCGGCGTCACCGATGAAGGCGATCTTGCGGCAGTCTTCGAATACTCCCTCGCCGCCGATCAAATTCTGGTCGATGCCAAACCGCCGAAGACCTCCGCCCTCCCCGGCGGCAATGGCCTGTCGTTTGATTGGAGGCTGGTCGCCCAACGCCGCTGGCTGAAACCCTGGATGCTCGCAGGCGGCCTCTCCCCGCAGAACGTCGCCGAAGCAATCCGGCTGACCAACGCCCGCCAAGTCGATGTCTCCTCTGGCGTGGAATCCAGCCATGGCGTCAAAGACCCGAGCAAAATCAGCGCCTTCGTCCAAGCCGCCACCCAAGACGGCCCGCCCATCCTGCGCTAGTGCCGCCTCAAAAACGCACAACCAAAAGCATTTTCTCTTTTCTAAATACTCCCGCCGGAGGCTTCCGACAGATCCACCACGGCCAAAGCCAGTAATTTCACATTGGCCCAAATACTCCCGCCGGAGGCTCCCCCGCCTCCACAGCCCAAAGCCCAGCAATTTCATCTGTTCTAAAATATCCCCGCCGGAGGCTCCCGCCATGCCCGCCTACATCACGCTCGGCGCGAATGACCCCGCGCAATCGCACGCCTTCTACGATGCCGTGCTAAAGACCATCGGCTGGTCCGCCCATGCCGATTTCCCCGGTGGCTGGAAATGTTACTCAGATGGCGGGCTTGGAGAAGGGTTCAAATTCTGGGTCTGCCCGCCCTTCAACAATGAGCCCGCCACCCCCGGCAATGGTCAAATGCTCTGCCTCCCCGCGCGCAGCCGCGCCGAGGTCGATGGCTTCCACGCCGCAGCCATGGCCCATGGTGCGAAAGACGAAGGCGCCCCCGGCATCCGCGAGATTTACAGCCCAACATGGTATGCAGCCTATCTGCGCGACCCCTCTGGCAACAAACTCGCGGTGATGTTCGAGGGTTAAACAAACCCGAACGCGCAGGGTTAAGCCCGTGATCCAGCGAAGGCGATTAGCGGTCCCGAGTCGGCACCGGCCTCAAAATGCCTTGAAGGTCATCGTCGTCAAAGTCCGCACGATCCCCGCAATATCAAATAACTTCTCTGACAAATAATGCCCGACATCGGCATCCTCGGGGATATATATCTTCGCGATCAAATCATATTCACCGCTGGTCGAATATAACTCTGAAACCACCTCGCGATCATAAATCGCAGTGGCGACCTCATAGGTTTTGCCGGGGGTGCAGCGAAATTGAACGAACACGCAGATCATCGAAACCTCATCCTTTTCCCCCACCCTAGCGCAGCCAAAGCCAGAGTCTAGTCATCGCCCTGCGTGGTCAACGTCAGCGGCACCGTCGCGGGTCGCAGATCCTCGACCGTCAGCGCCTGCAACGGTCGCGCAAGCCTGGGTCGCACCACCCACATCAAGCGATGCTGCGCCCGCGTGATCGCGACGTAAGCCAGCCGTTTCCACAGCGGCACCCCCGCCTCGGATCGCCCCGCCGCCGCCGCCGCATACAAATCCGGCGCGAACACCTGCACGGTTTCCCATTGCGAGCCCTGCGCCTTATGGATCGTCACTGCCGCGCCATGCAGGAAAGCTGCCCCCATCGTGGCCGCAGAGGCAATGAACGGCTCATCCTCATCCGGGCGCTCAATCTTGATGATCGACGCGGCGGAAACCTGCGGGTCTTCCGCCCCCACCACGTGAATCTTCGCAAACCCGGCGCGGTTGCCCGGGCCAAGATAGATCACCTGCGCGCCCTTGATCAGCCCGCGCGCTTCCAGATCAATCCGCTTCTTGCGGTGCTTGAGCGGCAGTTCAATGCCATCACAAATCAGCGGCTCTCCGGGCAACAACTGATCATCCGGCGCGCCATGTGCGGCGCGAAACGCAGTGATCAGACGGATACGGGTGGCATTGCGCCAAACCAGAACCGGGCTGCGCGCCATGAGGTCAGCATCGACCCGCTCGGCCCAGACCACGCGGCTATCCTTTTTCGAGGCGGCTTCCACCATCCGCTCAAATTCGTCAAACCCAAGGTTCGGATCGCCCAACGCATGCGCCAGATCCAAGATCGGATTGTCCTGCGCCTGTCGGTGGATGCGGCTGAGCACCAGCTTGCGGCCCTCGCCCAGACGGTCAAACACCATCTCGCCCGACAGGCCGACCGGAGCCAACTGGGCGGGATCGCCGAACAGCACGAGGGTCGAGAAAATCTCGCGCAGATCGCTTAGCGCGCGTTCATCCAGCATCGAGGATTCATCGACAAAGCCAATATCCAGCGGTTCTTCGCGCCGCTTCCAGCCCTTGATGAAATCGCTGCCCCGCAAGCCAGCCGCAGCCAGCGCGCCGGGGATCGAGGCGACATTTTGGTAGAATGCATGGGCGCGGTCGAGCGCGAGTTCAGTCAGCCCTTCAACCACCGGGCGCGGGCCTTGGCCTGTCAGCCATTCGGCGATTTTCTCATACTGTGGGTCATAGACAGGGGTGTAAAGTATGCGGTGCATCGTGGTCGCGGGAACCCCGCGCATCCGCAGCACCGAGGCCGCTTTGTTGGTCGGGGCCAAAATTGCCAAACTGCGGCGTTCTTTGCGCTTTTTCGGCTCGTAATCGCCGGACACCAGATCAACGCCCGCCGCGACCAAGGCTTTATATAGGCTGGCGAGCAGCATGGTTTTGCCCGAGCCCGCCTTGCCGACCACCGCCAGAACCGATGATTTATCCTCGGGCCGGGGTTCCAGCCCGCCCTTGTCCAGATCAACGCCCATGCTGAACAATTCCGCCGAAACGCGGTCATAGGCTTCGGCCTGATCATCGGAAAAGGTCAGCTTCACGGGAGCGAGTTCGGTCATGCTGCGACCATATCCAAGGTTGCCGCCAAGGGCCAGACCCGAAGCCCAAACCTGAAACCAAGTGCCGTTTCTCGGGGCATCGAGCCCCTTGAAACGGCGCTGCCGGGGATGCGGTCTGGGATGTGGTTTCGGCTGAAGCTTTGGGAGGGGGGCCAGCCCCCCGCTGACGCTGCCCCCAGGATATTTATGCCAATGTGAAATCGCTATTGCGCAGCATCGCTTGCCAATGCGCCCAGAAATTTGGCGCGGCGATGCTTCCCCGCTGGGAATGACTTGTGGAAAACAGCAAAGTAATTGCCATTTTCCACCATATGTAGTGTCTATACCTCGGCCTTGAGCAAACCTGCCGTGCCCCTTAACGGTTCAGGCTGGCGTCGAGTGTGTCTTCAAAAGTGCGCAGACCCGTGCGCGTGGCTTGCACCAGCACCGACATATTGCCCGGTTTGTGCTTGTTATTGCGCATCAGCATATGCGCCGCCGGGATTTCCGCCCATGGGAAGACTTCCGACATGCAGGGGTCAAGCCGCCGCTCAATCATCAATTTGTTCGCCGCAGCCGCCTGTTTCAGATGCGCGAAATGGCTGCCTTGCAGGCGCTTTTGGTGCATCCACATGTAGCGCACATCGAAAGTGCAGTTGAAGCCCGAAGTGCCGGCGCAGATCACCACCATGCCGCCCTTTTTGCACACCAGCGAACTGACCGGGAAGGTCGCCTCGCCCGGATGTTCAAACACCATATCAACGCTGACGCCTTTGCCGGTGATGTCCCAGATCGCCTTGCCAAAACGCCGGGCTTCCTTCAGCCAATCGTTATATTCCGGCGTGTTGACCGTCGGCAGTTGGCCCCAGCATTTGAAATCCTTGCGGTTGATCACACCTTTCGCGCCCAAACCCATGACAAATTCGCGCTTGTCTTCTTCCGAGATCACGCCAATCGCATTGGCCCCTGCGGTGTTGATCAACTGGATCGCATACGATCCAAGCCCGCCGGATGCCCCCCAGACCAGCACATTCTGCCCCGGTTTCAGATCATGCGGCTCGTGTCCGAACAGCATCCGGTAAGCGGTGGCAAGGGTCAGGGTGTAGCAGGCGGATTCCTCCCAAGTCAGATGCTTGGGGCGTGGCATCAACTGCTGGGCTTGCACGCGGGTGAATTGCGCGAAGCTGCCGTCGGGCGTCTCGTAGCCCCAGATCCGCTGGCTGGGCGAGAACATTGGATCGCCACCATTACATTCCTCGTCATCGCCGTCATCCTGGTTGCAATGCACCACAACCTCGTCGCCAACCTTCCAGCGTTTCACCTTTTCACCCACCGCCCAGACGATGCCCGAGGCATCCGAGCCCGCAACATGGAACGGTTGTTTGTGGCCATCAAACGGGCTGATCGGCTGGCCGAGGGAAGCCCAAACGCCGTTGTAATTGACGCCTGCTGCCATGACCAGAACCAGCACCTCGTTGCTGTCCAGCTTCCAGGTATCGACCACCTCAACCTGCATGGCGGTGTCTGCCTCGCCATGGCGTTCGCGCCGGATCGACCACGCATACATTTTCGCCGGAACATGGCCGAGGGGGGGCATTTCGCCAATCTCATAAAGGTCCTTCACCGGAGCCTCATAGGGGGTGATTGCCGTGCTGATATCCAACGCCATGCTTGCCTCCAACAAATGCCGCGCCGCAGAATCGGGGCGGGTTGCGGCATTGATAGCGGGCCATTGCGCAACTTTGCAATAGTCTTGATGGATATTTTGTAATTTTATGTCTGCCGCATTGCGGCAATTCTACGGCGCAGTCTCCAACCTCTGCACCACCGGAGCGGCATAAAATCCGATCAAGGCGGCAGAGCCTTGGGTGATTTGCAGGTTTGCGTCGATCAAACCCCGGTTGATCAGCGGCGTCAGGCCCTCGGTCAAGATGGCCTCCAGCCCCTGCGGCGGCAGTTTTTGCACAGCGCCTTGCACGGAAAGCCGCGCCTGCAACGCGGTCACCGCCGCCGTCAGCGCCGCACGATCCAGCGGTTTTTCCAGCAACGCCGCCGCAACCAAAGGCACTGGCAGCACCGGCACCACCTTGGTGATTTCGGCCATCAAGTAAGCCCCCAACTCCTCGGTCGGCCGATGCGGAGCCTCGGCCAGAAAGGCGCGCAAAGACACCGGCGGGCCGAACCCTGCTGCTGTGGTGCCGAAGCCCTTGAAGCGGCCACGGAATTTGCGCCACAGATTGCGCAGCAGAAATCCGATGATCGCCAACGGCTTGCCGCGAAACCTGCGCGTGCCCGCCTGCGCCGCTTGGGTCAAAATCCGGTCTTCCAGCACCCGGTCATAGGCCAGACCAACGGGCACGAACACCACATCGCGCCCGCCGGGCTCGTAGGCCGAGACGATGTAGGACAGCAGCCCCATCTTTGCTGGCCCCACCCGACCGTCCAACGAAAGCCCGCCCTCGGGGAAAATCGCCTGCGTTGTGCCCTCGGCGGTCGCCATCTGCACATAGCGCGCCAAAACCCGGCGATAGAGCGTGTTGCGGCTGCCGCGCCTTATGAAATACGCCCCCATCGAGCGGATCAGCGCGCTGAGCGGCCAAATCCGCGCCCATTCCCCCACCGCATAGGAAATCGCCGAGCGGTTTGCCACCAGCCAGGTGATCAGCACGTAATCCATGTTAGAGCGATGATTCATCACGAAAATCACCGTGGCTTTCGGGTCGATATGCGCCAAAGCCGCGTCGACCTTGCCAATCCGCACCCGATATGCCAGCCGAGACAATCGGCGCGCCAAGCGGGTAGCGACGCCGAAATACAGCGTCGCCGAAAACCCCGGCACGATCTCACGGGCATAGCGGCGGGCTTCTTCAAACGCCACCGATCCGGGCACGCCGGTTTCGGCGGCATGATCGGCCACCGCCTCTAACACACGGGGATCATAAGACAATCGCACGATCATATCCTGCCTGCGCGCCAGTTTGAAAAACTCAATCGGGCGATCCAGACGACGGTTCAGCCGTGAAAGCGCCTTCTCGGCGCGTTTGCGGAAAAACCAGCGCACCGAGGGGAACAGAAAATGCGAGGCAAAAGTGATCGCCGCAAAAGCAAGGATCAGCAGCAGCAGCCAAAAAGGCACGGCGACGGGGTCTGTCATGCCACAATACTGGCAGCCCGCCGCCGTCTTGAAAAGCGCCGTCTTTCAAAGTCAAATTTGCCTCAAATGCCGTCAGACCGCATAAATTCACTCGGTGTAATAGTAATCCCCGGTCTCGCAGACATTAACGCGGGCCTTTTGCAGCACAGTGCCATCGGCAAACACCGCTTTGAAATCAAACTCGCAATAGCCCTGCGCATTGTCGAAATGCAGCTTCATCGCGGCCCCATTCGCCAGTGTCGATGATCCCATCACATCGCTGCCCCAGCGCGAGGCCCCCGAATTGGTCGATTGAAACCGCACCAAAGTCAGCCCGGTGTCGTTGTGAATCCGCACCGTCCGGTCATAGGCGGCGGCTTCTAGGGTGGTGGCAGCCAAAGCGAGGGCAGCAAGGCTCAGGCGCAGGGTGATGTTCATGGTATCCTCAGGGTTTGGGTTGGCCGGGATGGCATGGGCTTAGGTGTGCCGGAACTGCGCTGCGTTTTCCAATGACAAGGGCTGTCATGTTTGAACGCGTGCAGATTTCCCGGCCCTTCGCCGCAACGCAGCGAATTGACACTTGCGTGAAATTGCGCTTAGTGCTGCACTGGCGCAAGAATATTTCCGATGCGATTCAGGAGGCCGAGATGGCGCGCAAAGAAACCCCGTGGTTGTTCCGCACCTATGCTGGCCATTCCACCGCCGCCGCCTCGAACGCGCTCTATCGCAGCAATCTGGCGAAAGGCCAGACCGGGCTTTCGGTGGCTTTCGATCTGCCGACCCAAACCGGCTATGATTCCGATCACGAACTGGCGCGCGGCGAGGTCGGCAAGGTCGGCGTTCCGGTCAACCATCTGGGCGACATGCGCGCGTTGTTCAAAGATATCCCCCTAGAACAGATGAATACGTCGATGACGATCAACGCCACAGCGCCTTGGCTGCTGGCGCTGTATATCGCAGTCGCCGAAGAACAAGGCGCCGATGTTGCCGCCCTGCAAGGCACCGTGCAGAACGACATTATCAAGGAATACCTGTCGCGCGGCACCTATATTGCGCCGCCGAAACCCAGCCTGCGGATGATCACCGATGTGGCCGCCTACACCCAAAAGCACCTGCCAAAGTGGAACCCGATGAACATCTGTTCCTATCATTTGCAGGAAGCGGGGGCGACGCCGGAACAGGAACTTGCCTTTGCGCTCGCCACCGCCTGCGCCGTGCTGGATGATCTGAAAGGTAAAGTATCAGCCGCTGATTTCCCCAATATGGTCGGCAGAATATCGTTTTTTGTCAACGCCGGCATCCGCTTCGTCACCGAGCTGTGCAAAATGCGCGCCTTCGTTGATCTCTGGGATGAGATTTGCCTGACCCGCTACGGCATCCTTGAGCCCAAATACCGCCGCTTCCGCTACGGCGTGCAGGTCAACTCTTTGGGCCTGACCGAGCAGCAGCCGGAAAACAATGTCTACCGCATCCTGATCGAAATGCTCGCCGTCACTCTGTCAAAAAACGCCCGCGCCCGTGCCGTGCAACTACCCGCCTGGAACGAGGCTTTGGGCCTGCCGCGCCCGTGGGATCAGCAATGGTCTTTGCGGATGCAGCAAATCCTCGCTTACGAGACGGACCTTTTGGAATACGATGATCTGTTTGACGGCAATCCGGCGATTGACCGCAAGGTTACCGCGCTGAAAGACGGCGCGCGGGCGGAATTGGCGCAGATTGACGCGATGGGCGGGGCTGTCGCCGCCATTGACTATATGAAGGGCCGTCTGGTCGAAGCGAACGCCGAGCGCATCGCCAAGATTGAATCGAAAGAAACCACGGTGGTCGGCGTCAACGCTTGGGTAGAAACCACCCCCAGCCCGCTGACGGCGGGTGATGGCTCGATCATGCTGTCTGATCCGAAAGCCGAGGCTGATCAGATCGCCCGCCTGGCCGCATGGCGCGCAAACCGTGACGAAGCCGCCGTGCAAGCCGCTCTCACCGCACTCCGAGCCGCCGCAGCTTCCGGCGCAAATATCATGCCCGCCTCGATCGCCGCCGCAAAAGCCGGGGCCACCACCGGCGAATGGGGCCTGATGGTGCGCGTAGCTTTCGGCGAATACCGCGCGCCGACCGGCGTATCCCGCAACCCGTCGAACCGCACCGAAGGGCTGGAGCCGATCCGTGAGGCTGTGCAAATCCTGTCTGCCAAACTTGGCCGTCCACTGAAGTTTCTGGTGGGAAAACCGGGGCTTGACGGCCATTCCAACGGTGCTGAACAAATCGCCGCCCGCGCCCGCGATTGCGGCATGGATATCCATTACCAAGGCATCCGTCTGACCCCCGCCGAAATCGTCGCCTCTGCGGTCGATCAAAACGCCCATGTCATCGGCCTGTCGATCCTGTCGGGCAGCCACCTGCCGCTGATCCGCGACACGTTGCAAAAAATGCGCGAGGCGGGGTTGTCGGGCGTCCCGCTTGTTGTCGGTGGCATCATCCCGGAAGATGATGCACGCGCCCTGCGCGCGATGGGTGTTGCCGCCGTTTACACCCCGAAAGACTTCGAGTTGAACCGCATCATGCTCGATATCGTCGGTCTGGTCGACAAAACCACGCTGGCGGCTGAATGACGAAGCGTCGTCAATCCGCGCTGAAATTGCGCTAGATCAAATCTGCCCCCGTCCATCCATGCCATGTCTCTGACGACACAGGAGATGCCCATGTTTGACCGGATCAAGGCACTGAAGCACCGCTGGCAAGATCTGAAAGAGATCGCACAGCTTAACCAACGCGCGTTGGACGATCTGGGCATGACCCGCGATCAGATTGAGGCCTTCGCGCGGATGCCGCAGGATGTCCCCGACCGCGTTGTGGCGATGGCGCAGATTTTCGGGCTGACCGAAGCGCAGGTCCGCGCCGATCACGACCGCTACCACGAATTGCTTTACACCTGCGGCCAGTGCAAAGACCGCAAAAATTGCAGCAAGGTGCTGGAACGTGGTGCGCTGGCGAAACCCGCGGATGCCGCGTTTTGCCTGAACAAAGCCAGCTTCGCGGCCGGGCTCGGCTAAGGCTTCTCTGGCTTAAGACTTCTGTGGCCCAAGGCTTCCCCTGCCCCGCAAAACGTCATAGCTTCGCCGAAAACGGAGAATGCGATGACCTTCCATATCGGTGCCAAACCTGGGCAGATTGCCGAAACCGTTCTGCTGCCGGGCGATCCCTACCGCGCCCGCTGGGCAGCACAGAACTACCTTGAAAACCCTGTTTTGGTGAACGAGGTGCGTGGCATGTTGGGTTATACCGGCACATGGCGCGGCCACCGCGTTACCATCCATGGCTCGGGGATGGGGATGCCGTCGCTGTCGATCTATGCCAATGAATTGATGAAAGATTATGGCGCACAAACCCTGATCCGCATCGGCTCGGCAGGGGCTTTGCAAACCCATGTCAAGCTCCGCGACGTGGTTCTGGCGCAGACCGCCAGCACCTGCGGCAGCCCGTCGCAAAGCCTGTTCCGCGAGTTGAATTTCGCCCCCTGTGCCGATTTTACCCTGCTGACGGCAGCGCATAAAGCCGCGCTGAATATCGGCGTGCCGGTGCATGTCGGCGGGATTTTCTCGTCGGACACCTTCTATGATGAGCGCCCCGATCTGTCGGATCAGTTGCAGCGCCACGGCACGCTTTGCGTCGAGATGGAGGCCGCCGAACTCTATATGCTCGCCGCCCGCTACACCCGTCGCGCCCTCGCCGTGCTGACGATTTCCGACCATATCCTGACCCATGAAGCCCTACCCGCCGACCAGCGCGAAACCAGTTTCGGCGCGATGGTCGAAGTGGCGTTGGAGGCGGCTTTCAGCTAAACCCGCGCCCCTGCCACCTGCAAAAACCGCGCGGCGCGCTGCACCGCAGAACCGGGTCGCATTGGCCGCGCCGACCACAACCGCAAGCCCCCCGGCAGAGTAACGCGCTGCTGAAACGGCGCCACCAATGCCCCCGCCGCCAGATGCGAGGCGACCAAAGCCTGATGCGCCATCAGCACACCCGCCCCGCCCGCAGCCTCCTCCACCGCCAGCGCATAGAGCGAAAACACCGGTACACGCGGGGTGAAATTCTGCCCCGGCATTGCGGCATCTGCCCAGATTTTCCAGTCTTGCGCCCAACTTGCATCGGTCAAACACGTCACCCCGGCCAGATCTTCGGGGCGCTGCAACTTTGCCGCAAGTGACGGAGAACACACCGGAAATATCACATCCGGTGCGATGATCTGATCGCCCTCACCGTAAAACAGGCTGAGATCATAGGGCAATCGCTTCAGGTTCGGCGGGGCCTCCATCGCGGTGATCGAGATTTCAATCTCGGGAGCCGCAGTGCGCAAAGCAGGCAGGCGCGGTGACAGCCAAAGCTGCGCAATCGACGGCAAAGTCGCGATATGCACCACGCGGGGTGCTGCTTCGGCGCGCAAAACCTGCACCGCCGCCCCCAGCGCATCGAAGGCCAAAGTAAATTCGGGCAACGCCCGCGCCCCAGCCGCCGTCAACGCCACCCCGCGCCCAGCACGCTGAAACAACCGCGATCCCAACGCCGCCTCCAGCGCCTTCACATGCGCCGTCACTGCCCCCGCCGTCACGCCCAACTCGGTCGCAGCCAGCGCAAAACTGCCCAGCCGCGCCGCCGCCTCAAAAGCACGCAACGCCGACAGGGCCAAATCTTTCGGGCGGGGTGGTGCAACAGCCATGTTACCTCAATTTTTTCTAAGCTTAGTTTTTTATACCATAGTTTTTCTAACCCTAGTTTTCCGCAATTCTGATTTGCCCGCAAGCCCCCGCTCTGGTCTGCTGCCATAAAAGGAGATCACCATGCCCCATCTTGCCCGCCGCTCTTGGGTTCCCGCCGCCTGCGAAGCCCTGATCCAACGCCTTGCCAGTGACGCCACCGCGCCCTCGGCGCAGGTCGCGAACCGGATTGAAACGCTGATCCAAACCAATGCGCAAATCCATAATCAGGATTGCTTCAACCTCAATCCCGCCACCAACATCATGAATCCCCGCGCCGAAGCCGCCCTGTCGCGCGGCCTCGGCAGCCGCCCGTCCCTGGGCTATCCGGGCGATAAATATGAAATGGGGCTGGAGGCGATTGAGGAGATCGAGGTCATCGCCGCAGAACTCGCCGCCGAGATTTTTCAAGCCAAATACGCCGAAATCCGCGTTGGCTCTGGCGCTTTGGCCAATCTTTACGGCTTCATGGCGCTGACCAAACCCGGCGATGTGATCATCGCACCCCCCGCCACCATTGGCGGCCATGTCACCCATCACGCCGCCGGCTGTGCTGGGCTTTACGGGCTGATCACCCATCCCGCCCCGATCAATGCCGATGGCTATACCATTGATCTTGAACAGCTTCGCAGCCTCGCCCACCGCGTGAAACCCAAGCTGATCACCGTCGGAGGCAGCCTTAATCTGTTCCCGCATCCGGTCGCGGAAATTCGCGCCATTGCCGATGAGGTTGGCGCGAAACTGCTGTTTGACGCCGCCCATCAATGCGGCATCATCGCGGGCGGGCTTTGGGCCAACCCGCTGCACCAAGGCGCGCATCTGATGACGATGAGCACCTGTAAATCACTTGGCGGCCCGGCAGGCGGGCTGATCGTAACCAATGACGCCGCGATTGCCGAGCGCCTCGATCACATCGCCTACCCCGGCATGACGGCGAATTTTGACGCCGCGAAATCCGCCGCCCTCGCGTTGTCGCTGCTGGATTGGCGCGACTATGGCCACGCTTACGCGCAAGCAATGGTCGATCTGGCGCAGGCGCTCGCCAAAGAACTCACAGCGGTCGGCCTGCCGATCTTTGCCGCAGATAAAGGCAGCACCCAAAGCCATCAATTCGCCATTGAGGCGGCGGGCTTTGGCGGTGGCCAAACCGCCTCGAAAACCCTGCGCAAAGCCGGTTTCCTCGCCTGCGGCATTGGCTTGCCGATTGCTGATGTTGCAAACGATCTCAACGGCTTGCGCATCGGTACGCCAGAGCTTGTCCGTCGCGGCGTCACCCCGCAACATGCCCAGGCGCTTGCCGCCCTGATTGCCGAAGCCCTGCGCTCCAACGCACCCGAAACGCTCGCCCCCCGCACCGCTGCGCTGCGGCAAAACTTCCAAGGCCTGCACTACATGCACCCTTGACCTAACCGATTCGTGGGCGTCTATTGCGATCCCCTCAGCAGGAGACGCCCATGAAAACCCGCAAACTCGGCCAAAACGGCCCGACTATATCCGCCATTGGCCTGGGTGCTATGTCCTTCGGCGGCATCTTTGGCGACACGAATGAGGCCGAAAGCCTGCACTGCCTTGATGCGATGCTGGACCAAGGCATTGATTTTATTGACACCGCTAATATCTACGGCATGGGGATTTCGGAAACCATCATTGGCAAGTGGCTGACAACCCGCCGCCCGAATGTCACCATCGCCACCAAAGCCAGCTTCGTTTCGGGCCCGCCGCGCCGCATCGACAATTCGGAACGCCATCTGCGCGCCGAGCTGGAGGCCTCGCTGAAGCGGCTGAACCGCGACCATGTCGAGCTGTTCTACATCCACCGCCGCGAGCACGCCCGCCCTTTGGCCGAGGTGGTAGGCACCCTGTCGCGGCTGATCGAGGAAGGTAAAATCGGCGGCTACGGCATGTCAGAAATCGCCCCCGACACATTGCGCGCTGCCCATAAAATCCATCCCTGCAGGGCGGTGCAAAATGAATATTCTCTGTGGAGCCGCCAGCCCGAACTGGGCATGATTCAAGCCTGCAAGGCGCTTGGCGTCGCCTTTATCCCGTTCTCACCGCTGGCGCGCGGTATGTTGGGCGACATTCCCCTCGCCAAACCCACCGACGGCTTTCGCAGCCAGAACCCGCGCTTCATCGAACCGAACTTCAGCGAAAATACCAAGACGATCAATGCTTTCCGCAGCTTCTGTGCGGCGCGCGGCTGGACCACCGCTGCCGCGGCTTTGGCATGGATCTTGGCGAAAGGCGAGCATCTGATCCCGATCCCCGGCACCCGCAAGGCGGAAAACCTTGGCCAATGGGCGCAGGCCACCGAGATCACCTTTACGCCCGAAGATCACGCCGAAATCGACCGCCTCCTGCCCCCCGGTTTCGCTGCGGGCGACCGTTATGGTGATCATCAACTGCTGGCGATTGAGCGCTATTGCTAAAACTAAGCTAAAATCGTCACCGTCAAGGATCATCCTCTGCGCAGAACTAGCCGCAGGGGGTTTGGGGGGCGGAAGCCCCCCGACTTACACCGTCACAGCCGCACCATGGCTGCGATCATAGCCATTCGACACCGCCGTGTGCCAGCCTTCGGGCAAAGCCAAAGGCCTAAACACCTCCACCAGCAACGGAAAACATGCTGCCTGATCCGAGGAATGTTCAGACGAGCAATCGCCTCCGGGGCACGCCGACAAGCCACCAATCAAATCCATCGCGGCGAAAAATTCAATGAAATCCCCCGGTCGCACCGGGCTGGCTTTCATGAAATACTGCCCGGTGTCGCGGGTGAAGCCGGTACACATGAACACGTTCAGCACGTCATGCACATGCGCCTCGGCTTGCCCCAGCGGCAATCCGGTGCGTTCGGCCAAAGCCCGCGTCAGATTGGAATGGCAGCAATGATGATACTGCCCGCCCGACAGCAAATTGCTGGTGTAAGGGTCGCAGCGGGTGCCGATCACGTCATGTACGCTGCCGCCAAACGCATCGAAGCCGTACCAGTCCAACGTATCCTCGGTGATCAAAGCCATCTCGCGCAGATAAGGCAGCGCCGACCACATCCGATCGCCCGCCGACAGATGCGTACCGTGCAAGGCGCGGGTTTTGCCCGAGAAAAACCGCTCGGTCAGATCATCGGCGTTCCACAGATTGAGATCACCGACCTGCGGGCCTTCAACGCTGGTGATGCGAAAGAAATGCCCGGCGGGCACGTCAAAACACCGCGCCTCACGTGCGGGCACCAGCACTTCGGCCACCCGTTTCCACCCGACCCTTGCAGCAAGATAGGGTGCCAGATCCGGGCGCGGCAGGCTTGAGACAGGGTAGCAAATCACCGGCTTCACCGCTTTGCGCGCCTCTGCATCGGTGGGGGCGGCATGGTCTGGCTGGTCTGGTTTCATCGCTTTCTCCCAAATTGTGTCGGCACGCCAAATCCCCCGGCTTACGCCGCGCGCAAACATTGCCTTGGCGCGCAACCCACCCCGGGATCACAGACCGCACCACAGGCCGCGCAGTGATAGCTGCTGTGGCCTGCCCGCCGATCCAACCGCCAGCGGCAGTCGCGCGTTAGCGTCGAGTTGCGGCGTGCTGCCCAAGCGTAGACAAACACCGACACCAGCAGAACCAGCAATAACAACGGCATAGGGCTTCCTTTTCATCACTCCCAGCATGGCCTAAGCCGTCGCACCCTGCAAGAAGCTCGGCTCTGCCCGCAAACGGTGGCTTGGGAAGGGGACGGCGCCACCCGCAACTGCCGCGCCCGCGAAAACTCGGCCGGCATCCGCAGCACCGCATATTGCCGTCCATCTTCATCATTGCGGTACGTATCGCCCAAGCGCGACACCTCATAGCCGATCTGGCGCAAAGCCCGCATCAGCGTCAGTGACGACAGGCAAATCAGCTCCTCACCACCTTGCGCGCGGGTGATTTCCACCAAACCATCCACAATCAAGGTCAGACATTCAGTGCGCTCTGCCGCCGTCGTCAGCGCATCCGAGATCACCAACCGGGTACATTCCCAGACATTTGGCGTCGCAATTTCCACCGACATGACATGCGACGGGATGTGCGGCAGCTTGCCGGAATAGGCGTCGCGCAGCATATAAGTATGCGCGCCCCAAGTGGCCGTGGTGGCCATAGCGCGCGCGCCGCCCACAACCTGGCCGTGTCTTAAAACCAGCGAATAATGCGCGACCGGGGTGTCATATTGATCCATTTCCACCTTGGCATTATGCGGCACATCCCAGCCGAGTTGGTCGACAAACACCTGCTTACGCAATGCAAGAAAATCGTAAAACGCCGAGCCATAACGATGGAAATCGGAAAAATCGAAGCGGATATTGTCCATAGGGTACTCCTAAACATGCTGAATCGTTTCTGATACAGCGACAATACCCCGGAAGTTGTATTTGCCGACAGTCCGCAAATTTAGCGCGACTGTCGGAATGGTTAAAATTTGCTGGATTATCAGTGGCGCTTAAAGAATCCGCCGCGCGGCGGCGATCGAAGCCGCTTGGGATTGTGTCCGCGCGCCCAACTTACGCTTGACGTTATTCAGCCGGGCTTTAACAGCGCTTTCCGAAATTCCCAGACGCGCGGCGATTTGTTTCAGCCGCAAGCCCTCGGATTGCAGTTTCAGCGCCTCAACCTCGGCATTTGTCAGGCTTTTCTCATCCTCCGGGCCCGCGTGCAGCTGCTGCATGATTCGCAGCAGCCCCTCCATCTCGGAATCTTCAAAGTCGCGGTCATCGCGGAAAAACAGCCCATAGCTGCGTCTGCCCTTGTCGCGTGGCGTCATCACCGACACCGCAGCACCGTGGCCCAAGCCGAACACTGCGGCATGGGCGCGCACCTGATGCGGGTCGGTCGCGGCCATTTCCGAGAATCGGATGCCACCTACATTGCCATAGACCCAGCGCATCGCCGGGTCCTGCACAACTAGCCCATGGGTTGTGTAAAACTCCACCCATATGTCAGGCAGATTGTTCATCTCCTCCTCAGGAAATGAGAACCCAACCCGCAAAGCGACATAAGAACCCGCCGGGGCTATATGTTCGATCTGATTTTTCATTGCCTGCAGAAGTGTCATATGCTCAAAACAGTTGTCGAGGACTCTACCACGTCATAGCCTCGCCGCGTGGATATTGCCCGGATAAAGTGTAATTCGCAACCTCTAGCATCCAAAGGGTGAGTGATCGTGAACGATATGACTAAGGTAGACTCCGTTTCAGATCGGTTGACCCGGCTGCGGGCGCTCTGTGACAGTGGTTTTGCTCTGGCGGCCCATATTCGGTACACGCGCCCGACGATCTTGTACAGAACCTATGATCAGGCGTGGATTGACCATTACAGCGAGCGCGGCTTCATGCTCAGTGACCCGGTCGTGCATTGGGGGCTGACCCGTACAGGTGCTGTCAACTGGGCGGACCTCACCGATCAAGACCCGCAATGCGTCATTCGTGATGCGCTGGCGCATGGGCTGCACAATGGCTGGACCTATGCGGTCGGGCCGCAAACCTCGCGCACCATCGCCGGCATGACCAAAACCGGGCCGGATTTCACCGCACCCGAGCGCGCCGAGATTTCCCAGATCGTCGATGATCTGCATGATCTGACCGAGGGCTTTGAAAGCTTTTCCACGGAAACCCAAGCTGCTTTGCTGGCGATTGCCGACAGGTAAACCCGCCTAATCGCCAAAGCGAATCCGCGCCGCCAACCCCACCCCTGCTTCGGGCGGCAGGTAAAGATTGACCTGCCGATACGGTGCCCGCCCCGAGATCAGCATCTGCCGGTTCGCCAGCGCCTCGGCCAACTGCTTTTGCAGCGTGACGGGCCAGTTGCCACCACAGACCGCCAGCAAGCTGCGCAGGTCTTCATTCTCTTTCTCGGTTAACACCGTCACCGCCCGCCAACCATTGCCCCAATCCATATCCGGCGTGCCGGTCTGCAGCGTCCGGGCGGAATGACAGGCGCGCGCTGATCCAACGCCACGATGGCATAGGTGCAATCAAAGCCGTTCAGATTGCTCTGCACCACGCCTTCCGAGAATCGCCTGCTGGCTACAGGTTCGGCAATCGGGGTCAGCCCAGAAAAGAAATCCTGCGCCTAGGCATCGGTTGAACGGCACTGCCCCGGTGTCCAGATGCAGGGGAAGACACGCGCGCGTTCGCGTAGCAGCGGCAGGCCGATGATCAGCCCCAAACCACAGGCCAGCACCATCGCAAAAAGGCGCGCCATACGGGCACGCCGTTTGTAATTATCAAACGCCGACGAAGCCCTTACACCACCCGATCGACCATCATCTTCTTGATCTCGGCAATCGCCTTGGCCGGGTTCAACCCCTTCGGGCAGGTCTTGGTGCAGTTCATAATGGTATGGCAGCGATAGAGCTTGAACGGGTCTTCCAGATCATCAAGCCGCGCGCCCGTCGCCTCATCACGGCTGTCGATGATCCAGCGGTAGGCGTGCAGCAAGGCCGCTGGCCCCAGATATTTGTCGCCATTCCACCAGTAGCTTGGGCAAGACGTGCTGCAACAAGCGCACATCACACATTCATAAACCCCGTCCAGTTTCGCGCGGTCGTCAATCGACTGCCGCCATTCCTTTGCGGGTTTGTTGGTCTTGGTTTCCAGCCACGGCATGATGCTGGCATGCTGGGCGTAGAAATGCGTGAGGTCGGGGATCAGATCCTTCACCACCGGCATATGCGGCAGCGGATAGATTTTCACATCGCCGCGCACCTCGTCCAAGCCGTAGATACAGGCCAAGGTGTTGATGCCGTCGATGTTCATCGCACAAGACCCACAAATCCCCTCGCGGCAGGAACGGCGGAAGGTCAGCGTCGGGTCGATCTCATTCTTGATCTTGATCAGCGCATCCAGCACCATCGGGCCGCAAGTGTCCATATCGACGAAATAGGTGTCAACGCGTGGATTTTCACCATCATCCGGGGTCCAGCGATAAATCTGGAACTTGCGCACGTTCGCACCCGCAGGCTTCGGCCAGGTCTTGCCGGTGCGGATTTTCGAGTTTTTCGGCAGGGTGAATTGAACCATCTGACAGACCTTTTCTTAACTTCCGCGTCAATACCGGCTGGCGGGAATGCTGCTATAGGGACGCGTCGGCATCTCACCCGAGCGGTGATAGACGCAATTTTGGTAAACCTGATCAGGGTCTTTGCCTTGCAGGTAATCATTGCTGAAGGTGATCTCGCCGAAGGTATGGCTGCGACCATCCGAGCCGATCCCCACCCCTACCTCGCCGCGCGGATGCTCGGCCAGACGGGCGCGCTCAAAACACTCGCGCTCGGCCTGCGCAACCGGAATTGGTCCGCAGGCGATCAGCGGCAACAGGGCGAGCAGAGCTAGGGTCGGGCGCACCACTTACCCTTTCAACGGCGGCACGCCATTGCGTGCGAAACAGGCCGCGGCAGTGGGCCTTGTGGCAAGGTTACGGATATTCTGCACCGTCAACGTGCCCGCCTCAACGCCCACATCCCGCGCCAAAGCCTGGATTTCATCCGTCCCTGCGGCATCAAGCACGCATTGCGTCGCAGCCTCCGCCATATTGCCCGGCAATTCCCGCGCCATCACCGGGCGCACCACCGTCTCCGCCGTCCGCCGCATCGCCTTATCCGCCAAAACCTGCGGATAGCAGGCGGCAAGCAGACCAAACGCCACCAGCGCGCTCAGCGCGTTAAATCGGCAAACAGGCATAGCCATCTCCTCCGGTAAAGGTATTGCGGCAAGCGCGGTGTCCGGTTGGTGCAGGTGGGGCCGCAGATTTAGGCACGGACACCCCAGAGGTATAGGTTTCAACGCTCATCGGGCCGCTGCTGCCTTGGGTTTCTACAACCACCCTTCTGCCGCCCACACCAGAAGCCGCCGAAGCCTTCGCTTTCACGCAAGCATTGATCGCCGCCAGTTCTTTCGGCGTGCCGGGAATATCGCCCTGCACACCGGATGCATGCAGCGCCGCCGCCCGCGCGGTAAAGCCTGACTCGGCGCTGCATTGCTCCACCACCGTCACCGACGGCTGCGACGCGGCACCAGTGTCGACGCATCCCGCCAGAGCCAACATGATCAGCAGCGCTGCGCCACGCATCAGAACTTCCTTTCAGCCGGAGCGATCTTCTTCAACGAAATCCCGCCATCGGCTTCACTGGTCAGCGGCGCTGTATGCACCGGGCGATAGTCTAGCCGCACGGAATTTCCGTCAACCCAAGCCAGCGTGTGCTTGCGCCAATCGGCGTCATTGCGCGTGGCGTAATCTTCATGCGCATGGGCACCCCGGCTTTCGGTGCGGGCGTGCGCGCCGTAGATGGTGGCGAGGGCATTTGGCATAAGGTTCTGAAGTTCCAGCGTTTCCATCAGATCAGAGTTCCACACCATCGAGCGGTCTGTCACCTTGATATCGCCCATCTTGCCCGCAATCGCGGTCATCTTCGCAACCCCTTCGCCAAGGGTCTTGTCGGTGCGGAACACCGCCGCATCGGCCTGCATGGTCTTTTGCATCTCCAACCGCAGATCGGCGGTCGGCACCGCGCCATTGGCCTGCCGCGTTGCATCAAACCGCCCCAAAGCGCGGTCAACCTCGGCCCGGTTCACATCCGCCGCGCGTTCCTTCGGGTTCACAATCTCGCCCGCGCGGATCGCCGCCGCCCGGCCAAACACCACGAGGTCAATCAAGCTGTTCGAGCCCAAACGGTTCGCGCCATGCACCGAAGCACAGCCCGCCTCGCCCACCGCCATCAGCCCCGGCACCGTGGCATCGGGATTGTCATGCGTCGGGTTCAGCACTTCACCGTGATAATTCGTCGGAATCCCGCCCATGTTGTAATGCACCGTCGGCAGCACCGGGATCGGCTCTTTCAGCAGATCGACGCCCGCAAAAATCCGCGCGCTTTCCGAAATCCCCGGCAGACGCAAAGCTAGGGTTTCTGGCGGCAAATGGTTCAGGTTCAAGTGGATGTGGTCTTTGTTCGGCCCCACCCCCCGGCCTTCGCGAATTTCAATCGTCATGCAGCGCGACACATAATCCCGCGGCGCAAGGTCTTTATAATGCGGCGCATAACGCTCCATGAACCGCTCGCCTTCCGAGTTGGTCAGATAGCCGCCCTCGCCGCGCGCGCCTTCGGTGATCAGGCAGCCCGAGCCGTAAATCCCGGTCGGGTGAAACTGCACGAATTCCATATCCTGCAACGGCAACCCGGCGCGGGCGACCATGCCACCGCCATCGCCGGTGCAGGTATGCGCCGAAGTCGCGCTGAAATACGCCCGCCCGTAACCACCCGTTGCCAAAACCGTCATCTTGGCGTTGAACACATGGATCGTGCCATCGTCCAATTTCCACGCCACCACACCGGTGCAGCGACCCTCGGTCATGATCAGATCAATCGCGAAATATTCGATAAAGAACTCGGCATTGTTCTTCAGGCTCTGCCCATAGAGCGTGTGCAAAATCGCGTGGCCTGTGCGGTCGGCGGCGGCGCAAGTGCGCTGCACCGGCGGGCCTTCACCGTATTCGGTGGTATGGCCGCCAAACGGGCGCTGGTAAATCTTGCCTTCCTCGGTGCGCGAGAATGGAACCCCGTAATGCTCCAGCTCGTAAACCGCTTTCGGGGCCTCGCGCGCCAGATATTCCATCGCATCGGTGTCGCCCAGCCAATCGCTGCCCTTCACCGTGTCATACATATGCCATTGCCAAGAATCCGGGCCCATATTGCCCAAGCTGGCAGCGATCCCGCCCTGTGCCGCCACGGTATGCGAGCGGGTCGGGAACACTTTGGTCACGCAAGCGGTGCGCAACCCCTGCTCGGCCATGCCCAAAGTCGCGCGCAAACCCGCACCACCAGCACCCACCACGACCACATCATAGTCATGCACTTCATACGGATAAGCAGTCATATCAGCCCCTTAAAGCGCAATGCGCACAAGGGCATACAGCCCCGTCGCCGCAATCACGGTGGAAAGCGAGATCACAAACATGATCGACAGTTTGCGCGCGGTGCCATGCACATAATCTTCAATCATCATCGTGGCCCCCATCGCGAAATGCCGCATCCCCACCACCAAAACCAAAGCCGTCAGGATCGAAGTAAACGGGCGCGCAAACGTCGCCCGCACCGCCTCGTAATCCTGGCCCAGCGCATGACCCACGATATAAACCCAAGTCGGAACAAGGAAAGCCAGTGCGACCGATGAGAGGGTCATCGACCAATGATGCGCCGTGCCAGTGTGGGAAGCCCCACGACCGATTGCCCGTTTGCGCGCGGTAAGATAACGCATATTCAGCCCCTTACACGATCAGAATGGTGATGATAGTAAACAGGAACGACCCCGCGATGATGCCCCAGCCCAGCTTTTCAGCAATGGCAATCTCTAGCCCGTGGCCTGCATCGAAATAGAGATGCCGCAGGCCAGACAGATAGTGATACCACACCGCCCAAGCCGAACAGGTGAACACCAGATCGCCAAACCAACTTGTCGCCACACGGTTCGCCACTGCGAAGTATTCGGGCGATACCGCCGCCGCAAACAGCCACCACACCGCCAGCATCACACCGACGATCAGCCCGTTGCCGGTGATCCGGGTCAGGATCGAGGTCACCGAGGTCAGTTGTACGCGATAGTAGGGGCCGATCATAAACGGCGAAAGTGGGCGTTCGACGACCCGTTTGTTCTCGGCCATAACGGTTGCCTTCCTCTGATCTTTCTTGATCCGCATCAGGACTGCCCAAGAAGTTTCACCTGGCGGCTGCGCGGCTTTGTTCTTCAATAGCGCTTATATCACGCATGTCACCCCAAACCACGCTGCAACTGCACAATGTTTTCGCTATCAGGCGCAGTTTTTTGGCTTTGTGATCACATGGAAAAATCGCGTGATCACAAAGTCCGTCAATCTGGCGAGGCTTCCCACATCGCTTGCAGGTTCTGGGCATATTCGTTGCAGATCGTAATAGTTTGCTCGCTGGGGCTGTAAAAAGCGTTCGCCTCGCCACAATCGGTCACCACTACGCTCACCTGCAGCGGCAGGCCGTAGCGCGCGTTGATGCCTGCAACCTCTTCGGCGATCAGATCGGCAAGCGGTTGGCCTTCTTGCCCCGGCTGCATCACCAGCCCGACATTATCACCCCCCGGAGTCGCATCCGCCAGCACCGCATCCCAAGACCCCGCCGCCGCCTGCCATTCATCCGGGCAGCGCTCTGCCCGTTCTGGCGGCAGACCCAATTCATCTGCAAGACCCTGCCGCGCCTCGGGGTTGGCACCGTAGAACAGACAAACCACCGAATAATAGCGCTGCATATCCATGCTGTGTTCGTCGGAATACGACGGCTCCTCACCGCCCGCTGCGCGCTGATCGGCCTGCAAAGCATAGGCCGTGGCATCGCTGGCAAGGATATTCGCCGCAGCCTCCTCCTCCCAGATGTCATTCATCAAGATCACCGACAGATGATCCGCCGCGTCTTCTTCCTTGCCCAAAACCGGCAGTTGCAGCACGTCGATCATCGCGTGGCCCAATTCGTGATAGAAGGTCGCGATCACCTCATTGGCGATGAAGGCGGATTCTTCCTCATCCTCGGGAAACTGAAACACCGTCTGCGCCGTGGCACTTGCAGCCGCTGCACATAGCAAGGCCGCCCATAGAAATTGCCGCATGATCCCCCCGATTTTTCGCCAACCTGCCACGGTCCGCCCATTCAGGCAACCGCCAGCAGACAAACGCTAAACCGGCATCAGCGCCCAATAGTCCAAATCAAGCAGCACCTCGGGCAGATACTTGCCATCCGCACCGCGCAAAGCCCCCGCCGCCCCGCGCGTCGCCACCAGTCGCAGCCGGATCGCGCCGACTTCCTTGGCATCGGTTTCGACCCTATCCAACACTTCCGACCATGCCCGCACCGTATCGCCCGCAAAGCACGGATTGGCATGGACACCGCCGTTCAGTGCCACCAACATCTGCGCATTGGCCAACCCATTGAACGACAAAGCCCGCGCCAAAGAAATCACATGCCCGCCATAGATCAACCGCTTGCCATCCGGGCGCTGGGTGGCGTCAAAATGCACCTTGGCGGTGTTCTGCCACAGCCTTGTGGCCAGCATATGCTCGGCTTCCTCGATGGTGACGCCGTCAACATGGTCAATCACCTCGCCCACCGTATAATCGCGCATCCGGTGCGGCTCGCCAGCCAGCGCAAAATTATAGCCGCTAAAATCAAGTCCCTGCGGGATCACCAGTGCCGCAGGCTCCACCACCGATGCCAGCTTTGGCACCACCGTCACCGGGGCCGCTGCGCCAAAATCGCGCTTTTTCACCATAACCCAACGGACATATTCCAGCACCGTCTCATCATGCTGGTTCAGCCCGACAGTGCGCACATACACCACGCCCGATTGCCCGTTGGAATTTTCCTTAACCCCGATCACCGTGCTTTCCGAGCGCAAAGTATCCCCCGGCCACACCGGCCGCAGCCAGCGCCCCTCGGCATAGCCAAGGTTTGCAATCGCATTCAGCGACACATCCGGCACGGTCTTGCCGAACACCACATGGAAGCCGATCAGATCATCCAAGGGGCTGAACGGCAGACCACACTCCTGGGCAAAAATATCGCTGGAATACAAAGCATGCCGCGCCGGGTAGAGCGCATGATAGAGCGCGCGCTCCCCCATCTTCACCGTCCGCGGCACCGCATGCACGATCACATCGCCCAGCCGGTAATCCTCAAAGAACCGCCCCGCATTGGTCTTGATCACATCAATCTCCCCGGCAGAGTGCGTGATTTCACGCACCGCGCCTTATGCCTCGCCCAAGGGGGGTAGGGCGGGGTTCACCCCGCCGCACCCGCAAGCCCTAAGCCTCACCCAGCTTTATCCCGGGGTCATAGGCCCCCGGCACATCCTTCACCACCGCCTGCCCGCAGCGCATCACGGCCCGGCTGGCGTCAAACCCGTAAGTCGGCCCGCCATGCAGCACCCAACCCTTGCTCAGCGCCAAGCTCACCTTGTGGCAAAACGCAGACGTGTCGTCGTCAGACAAAAACCGATACAGCTGCATCAGGAATAGGTGCCCATAAACACCGGATGCCCCAGCCATGCGTGGATCAGCGCAATCACCCCCAGCAGCAGCACAGTGCCGACCAAATTCATCGCATCGCCCTTGATGCCGCGCCCATTTGTCGGGGCCACCCAAGCCTCGGCGCGGTTGATCAGCACCATCTCGGCCAGCGCCCAAAGCGCCATGCCGCCAAACAGCACCAGTGACGCCTGATCGCCGTTGACCAGCAAATGCGCCCCCGCCCAAATCACCACGCCCCACAGCATCGGATGCCGGATTTTCGGATACAAAACGCCCTTGGTCCCGCCGACCCCGAACAGATACAAAGACACCAACATCAAACTGTTATTGGCATGCCCCATCCCCGGCAGCGGCGTGTAAACCGAAACCCACTCCGCTGCGCGGTAGCCTACGACCATCAGCACGATGCCCGCCAGCGACAAGACCGTGACCAAAAGTTTGCCCTTGTCGCCCATCCCGGCCCGCATATTCGGTGCGAAACGTTTGAAAAAATGCGCGCCCATCCATAGCGCCAGTCCCAAAATCAGCCAGATCATCGCCAAAACCTCATGCAGACAGCGCGGCTATCATCTGGGCCTTCCCTAGAACCGCCTGTGCGGTGACGATATGCAGGTTTTCAACAATCTTTCCATCCACAACCGCCACGCCCTGCCCCGCCGCCGTGGCCGCAGTGAACGCCGCAATCTGACGGCGGGCGAGGTCCAACTCGGCCACCGACGGCGCAAAAGCCGCATTGGCAATCTCAAGCTGCGCCGGGTGGATCAGGGTTTTGCCGTCAAAGCCCATGTCGCGGCCCTGCACAGATTCCGCGCGCAGCCCCGCCTCATCCTTGAACGCATTATAGACGCCATCGACAATCACCCGGCCATAGGCCTTGGCCGCCAGCAGACACAAGCCCAACCCTGCCTGCAGCGGCAACCGATCCGCCCGATACCGAGCGCCCAATTCCTTGCCCAGATCATTGGTGCCCATCACCATGCCGGCCAGCTTCGGATGTGCGGCAATCTCGGCCGCGTTCAACATGCCCAGCGCGGTTTCCATCATCGCCCACAATGGCTTGGCCGTCACAGCCTCAGCCGCGTCCAGATCCGCCGCCCGGTTCACCTTGGGGATCAGCACAGCCTCCACCCCGGGATGCGCCGCAAACACCGCCAAATCTTCGACCCCCCATGGGGTATCCAACCCGTTGATCCGCACAATGCGCGCCCGATGGCCATAGCCGCCCTCAGCCAAAGCCTGCGCCAAAACCTCCCGCGCGAGCGCCTTCTCCTCCGGGGCCACCGCATCCTCCAGATCGAAGATGATCGCATCCGCCGCAAGGCTGCGCGCCTTCTCCAGTGCCCGCGCTTTCGAGCCCGGAATATACAGCACAGATCGGAACGGGCGGCCCGACGGGATGGGGGTCATGATTCTCTCCAGCAACAATATTGCGCCAAAAGGCCCTATTTCGCCACTTTCAGCAAGTCCAGAAATGCCGCAGTGCAGAAAAAGCCGCGCGCGGCCTTAACACTTTCCTCGCATCTTCCGCGCAGCCTAAGCCCTAACCCCAACCGGAGACCACAATGGAAAAGACCTTCTTCGCTTTGTCGCTTGGCTTCGCAGGCCTGATCCTCGCCGCCCACGCAGCCCAAGCCGCCCCGGCTCAGAGGGCCTTATACCCGTCCCAGATCAGCTTGATCGACACCAGCAACAGCGCCCAGGTCACCAGCTGAAAAAACAACCGCTCCGGCAACCATTTCACCAGCCGCACTCCGACAAAAACCGAAATCGCCGCAATCGGCATCAGCACCAACACCTTCTCAAGGCTGGCCAAATTGATCTGCCCCAACATGTAATACGGGATCAGCTTGATCGCATTGATATAGGCAAACGCAATCGTCGAAGTGCCCGCAAACACCGCTTTGTTTAGGCCCAACGGCATGGTGTAAACCTGATAGGGTGGCCCGCCGGAATGGCTGACGAAACTGGTGAACCCGGTCACAGCCCCCCAGAAAATGCCCGGTGCCAGCTTGGCCCGCGCAGGCTCGATGATCATCTGCCGCTTGATCAACAGGTTCAGCGCGAACACCACACCGATTACCCCGATCAGCACTGTCACCCAAGCCTCTGACACCAAAGTTGCGGTGAAATAGCCAATCGCCACCCCCAAAGTCGCCGCTGGCAGCAAAATCGCCAGCACGCGGGCGTTAAACGCATGGCGATAGGCGTAAAGCCCGAACATGTCGGACACCACATACAGCGGCAACAGCAGCCCCGCCGCCGTCACCGGAGAAATCCCCGGCACCAGAGCCAACACCGGCACAGACAGCATCCCCACCACCGGCAAACCGCCCTTGCCCATGCCGACAAACACCGAGGCAAACACCGCCAGCGCCCAAAACGCAAATCCATCCATCATGGCTCTTTCCCCTGCCTGCGGAATCACCCATGATCACCGCGTTGCCGATCCCGGCGGCCGTGAATCGCAAGCTTATCGCCGAAGCCAAAGCTGCCAGCGCCCGTTTAGCGCAAACAGTCAAGGCAGGCCAGCAGCTTAGCCTGCCGCAGTGCAGCAGCTTGCATTCAAAGGCCAAACGGGTTTAGCATACCACAGTATACAAACCCTTCGGAGACTCAAATGGCACGCCCAAAAATCGCGCTGATCGGCGCAGGTCAGATCGGTGGCACGCTCGCCCATCTCGCCGCCATCAAAGAACTTGGCGACATCATTCTGTTTGATATTGCCGAGGGCACCCCGCAAGGCAAAGCGCTGGATATCGCGCAATCCGGCCCCTCGGCAGGCTTTGATGCCAGCCTCAAGGGTGCCAATTCCTACGCCGATATCGCCGGAGCCGACGTCTGCATCGTCACCGCAGGCGTGCCCCGCAAACCGGGGATGAGCCGCGATGACCTGCTGGGCATCAACCTGAAAGTGATGAAAGCGGTTGGCGAAGGCCTGAAAGCTCATGCCCCGAACGCCTTCGTGATCTGCATCACCAACCCGCTTGATGCGATGGTCTGGGCGTTGCGCGAATTCTCCGGCCTGCCGCATCACATGGTCGTCGGCATGGCGGGCGTGCTGGATAGCGCCCGCTTCCGACACTTCCTGAGCGTTGAATTCGGCGTCTCGATGCGCGACGTCACCGCCTTTGTGCTGGGCGGCCACGGCGACACCATGGTGCCCTTGGCGCGCTATTCGACCGTCGGCGGCATCCCGCTGCCCGATCTGGTCGCGATGGGCTGGACCACGCAAGAGAAACTCGACGGCATCATCCAGCGCACCCGCGACGGCGGCGCGGAAATCGTCGGCCTGCTGAAAACCGGCTCCGCCTTCTACGCCCCGGCGACCTCCGCCATCGAGATGGCCGAAGCCTACCTGAAAGACCAAAAGCGCCTGCTGCCCTGCGCCGCCTACGTTGACGGAGCGTTGGGCCTAACCGGCATGTATGTCGGCGTCCCCACCGTGATCGGCGCAGGCGGGATTGAGCGTATCGTGGACATCAAGATGACCGCCGACGAGCAAGCGATGTTCGAGAAATCGGTGGATGCGGTGAAGGGCCTTGTCGCCGCCTGCAAAGCGATTGATCCGTCGCTGGCGTAAGCCATAGTCGGCACGGTAGGCTGCGTAATTTCACGCAGCACCCTCAAATGCGCGCCTTGAAAAGGGCGCGCATTTTGCGTTCTCCCGGTATCCTGCCTATTCGAGTATACCGCAAGTCCCACATTTTTTTCCGACACACACCCGCAATAAGCCCCGTAAAATCGCCTCATCTCTCCGTCAAAAACGCGCAACCACGCATTCAAAGTTCCGGTTGTGAATGTTTCTGCGCTTCGTTCGACCAAACAAAATCAAGTTCATGGCCGCCCGCGCCGGCTTTCTGAATGCTGCTTACGAAATGCGCTCCGTCCGAACCAATGACCGGCACAGCTCGGCGATCCTTGAAGACCACTTGGCTTGGTTTCGAGAAAACCTTGCCATCCCGACAAAGTTTACCCGGTCAAATTCAAAGGGGGCATGGCGCAGCGATGTCGCGAAGGGCCCGAGTTGGTTTAAGGCGGATGCGCTTGAAATGCTTGCACATGCGCATGATCTTACCGCAATGTTGATGGAAAACGGCTATCCGATTGCAATCTTGCGCACCGAACGCATCGGCTATGTGATTTATGAAGATGCACATCAGGCCGTTGCAGAACCCTTTGCCGACACCCCGATATGACCGCCCAATATTTCAAATTTCTCTCCCCGTTCACATTGGCCCAAATACTCCACGGGGGAAGGCTATTGGCCCTGTGCCAATAGCCGTGGGGGTGTGAAACCCCCATCTTCCCCACTCAATCCTTAACAAACCCTTAATTCAACCACCCCAACCCATTGATTCTAAACACACTAAAAAGGTCCCGAGTTGGGACCACCCCGAAATCCCCTTGACACGCCATGCCCCCTCCGCACAACTCCCCTCAAACCCCCGGAGGCCAGTATGACCGATTTCCACGCCGAACTTGAATCCCGCCTGATCCGCTATGCCAGCCTCGACAGCCAATCGAGCGACACGTCGGAAACCTCGCCCTCCACCGAAATCCAGCTGACCATCCTGCGGCTGCTGGAGACCGAGCTCAAAGAAATCGGCGCGTCGGACGTGCAACTCACCCCCTACGGCACCGTCCTCGCCACCATCCCCGGCACCGTCCCCGGCCCGACCGTCGGCCTGCTCGCCCATATCGACACCGCCCCACAATTCAACGCCACCGGCGTCAAACCCCGGGTGATCCGCGGCTACAACGGCGGTGCTGTCAGCTTCCCCGACGACCCGAGCCTCAGCCTTACCCCAGATCACAACCCCTACCTCGGCACCAAACAAGGCCACGACATCATCACCGCCTCGGGTCTCACCCTGCTGGGGGCCGACGATAAAGCTGGCGTCGCGATCCTGATGACCGCCGCCCGCCACCTGCTCGCCAACCCCGAGATCCCGCACCCCACCCTGCGCCTGGCCTTCACCCCCGATGAGGAAATCGGTCGCGGCGTCCATTCCAGCCTACCCAAAGATCTTGCCGCCGACTTCGCCTACACCTTCGACGGAGGGGCAGTGGGCGAGATCGAGTATGAGTCGTTCTCCGCCGATGCGGCAGTCGTCACCATCAAAGGCGTGTCGATCCATCCCGGCCTGGCCAAGGATAAACTCGTCAACGCCATCCACCTCGCCGCGAAGATCATCCAGACCCTGCCGCATGCCACGCTCACCCCGGAAACCACCTCCGACCGCGACGGTTTCATCCACGCCACCGATATGAGCGGCGGCTCCTCGGAAATGATCCTCAAATTCATCCTGCGCGACTTTGAACGCGATGGCCTCGCCGCCAAAGGCGCGCTGCTGCAACAGGTCTGCGCTGCCGTCGCCGCCACCGAACCGCGCGCTGAAATCACCTGTGTGATCAAGCCGCAATACCGCAACATGCGCTATTGGCTGGAAAAAGACATGACCCCGGTTGAGCTTGCCCGCAACGCCGCCCGCAGTCTGGGGATCGAGCCGGTCTCTGTGCCGATCCGCGGCGGCACCGATGGCTCGCGCCTAACCGAGATGGGTGTGCCCTGCCCCAATCTGTTCACCGGGATGCAGGATATTCATGGCCCGCTGGAGTGGATTTCGGTGCAGGATATGGGCCAAGCCACAGCGTTCTGCCTCGCTCTTGTGCAAGAAGCGGCTAAGCCTAAACCTTAATTCAGGTTTTCATCCTCTGCGCGGAAATATCTCACGGGTCCGGGGGTGGGGGTACGGGGGCCGGGTCCGGGGGTGGGAAACCCCCGGCGTTTGTGGCAAGAAACCCCATGGCCCAGCACATCTCGCCCTATCATGCCCCGGATTTCTACGCTGATGCCCTTGCAAAAGGCCGTCACCGCGACATCGTTGGCGGACGCTGGGAGGAGACGGGCAAAATCCAGATGGAACTTCTGCGCGGGGCAGGGTTGCAACCGGAGCACCGTTTGCTCGACATCGGCGCGGGGTCGCTGCGGCTGGGCTGCAAGGCGGTGCAATACCTGACCCCCGGCCACTATTGGGCGACCGATCTGTCCGGCGCGCTGCTCAAACGCGGTTACGAGACGGAAATTGCGGATAGATCCCGTCTCTCGCCGAGCCATCTGATTGAGGACAGCAATTTCAACTTCCCAAGTGTGCCCGACACCATCACCCATGCCATCGCCTTTGCGGTGTTCACCCATCTGCCTGCCAATCACCTGCGCCGCGCGCTGATCCAAATCCGCGCCCGCTTTCCGGCCTTGCAAAAGCTGATGTTCACCACCTTCCTCGCCCCCGATGCCAGCGCCAGCCTGCTTGCGGTCAAACAACCCGATGGCGTGGTGACGCACGATACCCGCGCGCCCTATCATATGCTGGCCGAGGACGTGCTGCAGCTGACCCGCGCCTCGGGCTTCGCGGTGGATCAACACCAAACCCGTTTGCCGCGCGGGCAGGTGTTGTTCGTGGCCACCCCGGTCTAGGGTCTGGAATCCCGCAGTTGCCATCGCAGACCGCCCGGCGCACCCTGCGCCAAATCCGAGTGGAGATTGCCATGCGTATTCTGCTTGCCCTGCTGCTGTGCATGACCACCCCGCTGCACGCCGAAACCCTTTCCGCCGAGATTGGCAGCAAGGGGCTGCGCACCACCGAGACGCGGCTGGCTGCTCTGCCTGCGCCGACAGATGCCGACCGTTTTGCGCTTGGCGGCGTGCGGTTTCTGGGCGCTGTCGAGGCCGCGTTGCAACTGCGTTACGCAGCAGGAATGACCGACCGCACCGGGATGCTGCCGTTCCTGCGTCTGCCGCTGGCGGATAACCCCCGCCACGCCGCCTTCCAGCCTGCGATGATTGCCGATCTGTTCCGCACCATGGATGGTAAGCTGGAGCAGGCCCGCGCACCACTGGCCGAGATCGCCGAACACTCTGATTTCACACTAGAGATCAACTTTGCCGATCTGTGGTTTGACATCAATGCCAACCACACCCGCGACATTGGCGAGGATGCGATGGCGGTGCTGGGCCCGATGCTGCTGGGTTGGCAATGGGACAGCCGCGACCCCGCCACCCCCGCCCCGGTGGTGCAATTCGACGCCGCGGATGCAGCTTGGCTTTCGGCCTACACACATTTGTTGCAGGGTGTGGCCGATCTGGTTCTGGCCTATGATCCGACCGAGCCGATCACCCGCATCATCGCCGCCCGCGACAAGATGGTCAGCCTTGGTGGCACCGCGCCCAGCTTTCTCGGCGATGCCAGTGGCGGACTGGACGAGGTCGATCTGATCGCCATCCTGATCGCCACGCTGCAACAAGCCCCCGATGCCGCCCGGATGACCAGTGCGCATCAGCATTTCCTAGCGATGATCGCCGACAACCGCCGCTTCTGGGCCGAAGTGGCGCAGGAGACCGATAACGCCGCCGAATGGCTGCCGAATGACAAACAGCAATCAGCCTTGGGCGTGACCCTGCCGCCGGGCACCGGAGCGGTGTGGCTGTCGGTGCTGGGCGATGCCGAAGGGCTGCTGAACGGCAGCAAACTCGCGCCCTATTGGCGGCAAGAGGGGGCGGCGGGCGTGAATATCGCCAAGGTCTTTACCGATCCGCGCCCCGCCGATCTGGCAGGCTGGATTCAAGGCTGGGCTGCCGTGCCCTATCTGGAAAAGGGCCCCGTTGTCAGTGCACAAAACTGGAGCGCGTTTGAGCAGATGATGGGTGGCGAAGCGATGATGCTGTCGTTCTATCTGAACTGAAGCGGTTTGCGTTCTATCTGCCCGCCCAGGATTTTTTTCTGACCGACCAGCCTTTCGCGGATTTGCACTTTTCCCAGCGGGGAAACGATTGTGTCACCTTGCTATCCTAGCCACAACATATTGTGGTCTAACTGTACAACTGAAACTTTGGTGACGTATTTGGCCACTAACAGCGTTGTGCAGGCTTGGTCCGATAACCGCTTTCGTTATTTTTTCACACTGAACACTAGGACAAATCCGGCGCATATTGCCGCAAAAATCCAGCATAGCGCTGGCGCAAACTGGCATCAAACGCCGCCTCTGACAGATCCGGCGCAAGGCCCGCTGCGGCCAAAACCGGGCGTGGATCAAAGCCTGTCTCGTCCAAAGCACCGAAGCGCCGCAACTGCCTGATCTGATCAGGCTCCAACTCTTTCAGCACCGCCACCAAGGCCGCGCGCATCTCTGGCTCTGCCATCGCCTCACACATCGACAAAAACTGCGTGGTACGCGCCTCGCCGTGGCGGTTGCTGGCGTAACTCGGCGGCTCATTGGCCCGGCGCAGCAATTTCAGGGTGAAATGCAACCGCGTCAGCCCATCAAAATGCAACATCCGCGTGGTCAAAATCGGCCGATGCACTGGCTTGCCTGTCGGCGCGTGCAGCCCCATTTCCATGCCAGCCCCGACCCGTACCAACGCTTTACCCGCCTTGTGCCCGGTCAAGCCAAAGTGGAAAAAATCCTGCATCTCGCCGTAAACCGTAGCACCATTGCGACTATATTCCGGCACCTCGTGGCGAAAAATACCCGAAAAAATCGTCTCCCCCACAGCGCCCTTGGGATAGACCCGCTCGGCGACCAGCAAGCGCATATACATCGCCCGCGCCGGGGCCGTTTCAAGTTCCGCGCGCAAAGCATTGCCATCGCGAATAAATTCGTCACCGTCGCAATGCAGCAGCCAATCGGCATCGCAGGCCGCATAAACCCGCCGCGCATTCTGCACCTGCCGATTGGTGTGCTGCCCGGGACGCGCCCCCCGCTTGGACGTGGCCCAATACGCCGCATCACAAACAGTCACCTCACAGCCCGGCAGCTTTGTCAGCATCGCTTGGGCTTCTGGGTCGGGCTTATCCAGGAACAGATGCACTTTACAGGCGCCCTGAGCGAGATGATGCGCAGCGAAAGCCGCCACCAGCGCGCTAGGCTCATCCACGGTTGTAACCACTGCCCAAGTTGGTTTCATTGAACTGTTGCCATCCCGATTTACACCTGTGCGTGAACAATGCCGGGCGTTAGCGCCAACGGCAAGCCCTGAAAAACTTAAGGAATCCCTTCATGTGATCACAATTTTTTTGCGTGTGATCACAAATGTCGGTTTTCTGCCGATACCCTCTAATTCGGGTTTTCCTAATGCCCATATTTATGCCACACCGCCTGCAAATCAAAGCTGATGGGACAAATCCATGAACATCCATGAATACCAAGCCAAGGCGCTGCTGCGCAGCTACGGCATTCCGGTATCTGATGGCCGCGCCGTGACCAAGGCCGAAGAAGCCAAGTCTGCGGCGGGCGAACTCGATGGCCCTTTGTGGGTGGTCAAGGCGCAAATCCACGCAGGGGGCCGTGGCAAGGGCCATTTCAAGGAAGCCGAGGCTGGCGAAAAAGGCGGCGTGCGTCTGGCGCGTTCGGTGGGTGAGGCGGCGGAATTTGCCCGCCAGATGCTGGGCCGCACTTTGGTGACAGTGCAGACCGGGCCTGCTGGCAAACAGGTCAACCGCATCTATATCGAAGACGGCAGCGACATTGCGCGTGAACTTTACCTCGCCATGCTGATTGACCGCCAAAGCAGCCGGATTTCCTTTGTGGTGTCCACCGAAGGCGGCATGTCGATTGAAGACGTGGCGCATAACACGCCCGACAAGATCATCTCGTTCGACGTCGATCCGGCCACTGGCTATTCCGATTTCCACGGCCGCCGCGTCGCTTTCGCGCTGGGGCTGGAGGGTAACCAAGTCAAGCAATGCGTTGGCATCGTGAAGAACCTGTATCGTCTGTTCGTCGAAAAAGATATGGATATGCTGGAGATCAACCCGCTGGTGGTGATGACCGATGGCAATCTGAAATTGCTTGACGCGAAGATGAGCTTTGACGG
Organism: Cypionkella sp. TWP1-2-1b2; assembly: GCF_049896245.1. Classification (NCBI taxonomy): domain Bacteria; kingdom Pseudomonadati; phylum Pseudomonadota; class Alphaproteobacteria; order Rhodobacterales; family Paracoccaceae; genus Cypionkella; species Cypionkella sp. TWP1-2-1b2. The sequence goes on from NZ_JAFCTX010000015.1 coordinate 93,212, forward strand.
CAACGCGATGTATCGCCACCCCGATATTGCTGCGCTTCGGGATGAGACGGAGGAAGACCCGAAGGAACTCGCGGCCAGCAAGTTTGATCTGAACTACATCGCCTTGGATGGCGAGATCGGCTGTATGGTCAACGGCGCGGGTCTGGCGATGGCGACGATGGACATCATCAAACTGTACGGGGCCGAGCCTGCCAACTTTCTTGACGTTGGTGGCGGTGCCACGAAAGAAAAAGTCACCGAAGCGTTCAAGATCATCACCTCTGACCCGCAGGTCAAAGGCATTCTCGTTAACATTTTCGGCGGCATCATGCGCTGCGACATCATCGCCGAAGGCGTGATTGCAGCGGTGAAAGAAGTTGGGCTGAAAGTGCCCTTGGTGGTGCGGTTGGAAGGCACCAATGTGGAACTCGGCAAAGACATCATCCGCAACTCGGGCCTGAACGTGATCGCTGCGGATAATTTGAGCGATGCCGCACAGAAGATCGTGAAAGCCGTCAAAGGATAAACCGTAGGGCGGGGTTCACCCCGCCTGCGCTGCAACCAATGGCGGGGTGAACCCCGCCCTACGGAGAAAAACCATGGCCGTTCTTGTAAACTCTAACACTCGCGTCATCTGCCAAGGCTTCACTGGCAGCCAAGGCACGTTCCACTCCGAACAGGCCATTGCTTACGGCACCAAGATGGTCGGCGGTGTCACGCCCGGCAAGGGCGGCTCCAGCCACCTGAACCTGCCGGTGTTTGATAGCGTGCATGAGGCCCGCGCGGTGACGGGTGCGAATGCGAGCGTGATCTATGTGCCGCCGCCGTTTGCGGCAGACAGCATCCTTGAGGCGATTGATGCCGAGATGGAATTGATCGTTTGCATCACCGAAGGCATCCCGGTGCTGGATATGATGAAGGTCAAGCGCGCGCTGATCAATTCAAAATCCCGTCTGATCGGGCCGAACTGCCCCGGTGTGATGACCCCCGGCGAATGCAAGATCGGCATCATGCCGGGCAGCATTTTCTCGCGCGGTTCGGTCGGGGTTGTGTCGCGCTCTGGCACGCTGACCTATGAGGCTGTCAAGCAGACCACCGATGTGGGCTTGGGCCAGAGCTCGGCTGTCGGCATTGGGGGCGATCCGATCAAAGGTTCGGAACATATTGATATCCTTGAGATGTTCCTCGCCGACCCCGACACCCATTCGATCATCATGATCGGTGAAATCGGCGGCGCTGCGGAAGAAGACGCAGCGCAGTTTTTGGCGGATGAGAAGAAACGCGGCCGTTGGAAACCCACCGCTGGCTTTATCGCCGGCCGCACCGCCCCGGCTGGCCGCCGCATGGGCCATGCCGGTGCCATCGTGGCAGGCGGCAAGGGCGACGCACAATCGAAGATCGAGGCGATGAAAATGGCCGGCATCATCGTGGCCGACAGCCCGGCGACTTTGGGCGAGGCCGTGCTGCAAGCGATTGGCAAGTAAGGGACTGGGATGCTGCGCGCTGTGTTTTTTTTGGTGATCCTGTTTGGTGCGGGCATAGGCTATTTGGTCTTTGCCAGCATGGCCGATCCGACGGCGTTTGGCGGCAAGCAGTTCACCGCAGAAGAGCGCGCACAGGGGCTGCATTGTCAGGTCATGCAGCAAGGCTACGATCGACCTGTGCAAACCGCCCTGCAAGCGCGTATCGGCAGCCATGACGGCGAGGACAAAGTGCGTTTGATCGATGTAATCCTGGGGCCGTTACAGCCGGACGGCAGCCACAAGATGACGCTGAACTACAGCCTGGACCGCATTGGTCAGATTTCGGAAGTGCACAGGGCCACCGGCACCATGAACAACGCCGATTGCAGTTTCACCATTGCCACCCTCGAACGCTAAGACGGGACAAAAGATGACAAGCCAATATAGCGGGCAAAACCCACGCCAGAGGAGTTAGCTTTGGGACCGGCACAGGCCATCAGGACTGGTTTTGCCAAGTCTTTCCAATTCTCGGGGCGAGCCTCTCGCCCTGAGTTCTGGTGGTTTGCGCCTTTTGGCTTCGTACCGCCTTTGATCGGCGGCCTGCAAATGTCTTGGTTCAACATGGACTTTTGGGGCATTTGGCGGGTCGCTGTCTTAATTATGCTGAGCCTGCCGCTACTGGCCGCCATGTCGCGCCGTCTTCAAGATGTTGGCGAGTCAGGCCAGGATGCGCTTCATCCTTTCATGCCGTTTGTCATGCTATGGGTGGGTTATCAGGCGGTTTACTGGTTCATCGTCGGCGCAGTCGCTGTACTGGGCGGCATAGCGTTGCTCGTTGCATGGATCGCGCTTGTGCTGTTCATCCCGCTCTATCTGTTTGCTATCATCGTCTCACTAAATTTGGCGGCCACCGTCATCGGGACGATGCTCATCTCCTCCATGCCCGGTTCCAACCACTACGGTCCCAATCCCCTTGAGGTAACCCCATGACCGAACAATCCCCCAACAGCCAATTCCACGCCTCCAGCTTTCTGCAAGGCGCGAATGCGGATTATATTGACCAACTGGCCGCAAGTTACGCCGCCGATCCGGCTTCGGTCGATGCGCAATGGGCGGACTTTTTCCGCTCGCTGTCCGAGCCTGAGATGGACGCCAAGCGGCAGGCCACTGGCCCGTCGTGGGCCCGCGCCGATTGGCCGCCGACGCCTTCGGATGATACGACCGGGGCGATGACGGGCGAATGGCCTGCGGCAGCGGAGCCGAAGGGTGCGGGCAAGAAGATCACCGAGAAAGCGGAGGAAAAGGGCGTTTCGCTGTCGGACGCTCAGGTGCAGCGTGCGGTGCTGGATAGCATCCGCGCCATCATGATCATCCGCGCCTACCGTATTCGCGGCCACCTTGCTGCCGATCTTGATCCGCTGGGCATGACCGACCGCGGCAACCACCCCGAACTCGATCCAGCGTCCTATGGTTTTGAAGAAGCCGATATGGATCGCCCGATCTTCATCGACAACGTGCTGGGGCTGGACGTGGCCTCGATGCGGCAGATCATCGACATCGTGAAGCGCACCTATTGCGGCACGTTTGCGTTGCAGTTCATGCATATTTCCGACCCAGCGCAGGCGGCTTGGCTGAAAGAGCGGATTGAGGGTTACGGCAAGGAAATCGCCTTCACCCGTGAGGGCCGCAAGGCGATCCTGAACAAGCTGGTTGAGGCCGAGGGCTATGAGAAGTTCCTCCATGTCAAATACATGGGCACCAAGCGCTTTGGTCTGGACGGCGCCGAGGCGCTGATCCCGGCGATGGAGGCGATCATCAAGCGCGGCGGTGCGATGGGGGTGCGTGAGGTGATTTTCGGGATGCCACACCGGGGCCGCCTGAACGTGCTGTCGAACGTGCTGCAAAAACCCTACCGCGCGATTTTCAACGAATTTCAGGGCGGCAGCTATAAGCCCGAAGATGTTGATGGCTCGGGCGATGTGAAATATCACCTTGGTGCCTCAAGCGACCGCACCTTTGACGGCAACACGGTCCATTTGTCGCTGACCGCCAACCCAAGCCACCTGGAGGCCGTGAACCCGGTGGTGCTGGGCAAGGTCCGCGCTAAGCAGGACCACTTTGGCGATACCGAGCGCAGCCAAGTGCTGCCCGTATTGCTGCACGGCGACGCGGCCTTCGCGGGTCAGGGCGTTATCGCGGAATGCTTTGGTCTGTCGGGTCTGAAGGGCCACCGCACTGGCGGGACCATCCATATCATCGTCAACAACCAGATCGGTTTCACCACCGCCCCGGCCTACAGCCGCTCCAGCCCCTACCCCACCGACATTGCGCTGATGGTGGAAGCGCCGATCTTCCATGTCAACGGCGACGACCCGGAAGCCGTTGTACATGCCGCGAAAGTCGCCACCGAATTCCGCCAGACCTTCCACAAGGATGTGGTGCTCGACATCTTCTGCTACCGCCGCTTTGGTCACAACGAAGGCGATGAGCCGATGTTCACCAACCCGGCAATGTACACCACGATCCGCAAGCAAAAAACCACGTTGCAGCTGTATACCGACCGTCTGGTGGCCGATGGGCTGATCCCGGAAGGTGAGATTGAGGATATGAAGGCGGCGTTCCAGGCCCGTCTGAATGAGGAATTTGAGGTCGGCAAAGACTATAAGCCCAACAAGGCCGATTGGCTGGATGGTCGCTGGAAGTCGATGAAAACCAAAGACCTCGACAATTATCAGCGCGGCGATACCTGGATCAAGCCCGAGACATTGGCCGAAGTTGGCGCGGCTTTGACCCGCATCCCTGAAGGTTTTGACATTCACAAAACCGTCGCGCGGCAGTTGGAAGCCAAGAAAAAGATGTTTGAGACCGGCACCGGTTTCGATTGGGCCACGGCAGAGGCTTTGGCCTTTGGGTCCTTGCAAGTCGAAGGTTTCCCGGTGCGGCTATCGGGGCAGGATTGCACCCGTGGCACCTTCAGCCAGCGTCATTCGGCTTTTGTCGATCAGACCACCGAGGAACGCCATTACCCGCTGAACCACATTCGTCCCGGTCAGGCGCGGTATGAAGTGATCGATTCCATGCTTTCGGAATATGCAGTTTTGGGGTTTGAATACGGCTATTCGCTGTCCGAACCCAATGCGCTGACGATGTGGGAAGCGCAGTTTGGTGATTTCGCCAATGGCGCGCAGATCATGTTCGACCAGTTCATCAACTCGGGTGAAAGCAAATGGCTGCGGATGTCCGGCCTCGTCTGTCTGCTGCCGCATGGTTATGAAGGCCAAGGGCCGGAACACTCCTCGGCCCGGTTGGAGCGGTTCTTGCAGATGTCGGCGCATGACAACTGGATCGTGGCAAACTGCACCACGCCCTCGAACTATTTCCACATCCTGCGCCGCCAGATGCACCGTGACTTCCGCAAGCCGTTGATTCTGATGACGCCAAAAAGTCTGCTACGTCACCCGATGGCAATCTCGGATGCGTCGGATTTCACCGAAGGCAGCTACTTCCACCGCGTGCTGTGGGATGATGCGCAAAAGGGCCATTCGGAAACCAAGCTGAACGCCGATGATGGCATCAAGCGCGTCGTGCTGTGTTCCGGCAAGGTCTACTACGACCTTTTGGCCGAACGAGATGCGCGCGGGCTGACCGACACCTATTTGCTACGGGTCGAACAGCTTTATCCGGTGCCGAAGCAATCGCTGACCGCTGAACTTTCGCGGTTCAAGGGCGCGGAATGGGTCTGGTGCCAGGAAGAACCGAAGAACATGGGCGCTTGGTCGCACATTGAGCCTGAACTAGAGGCGCTTTTGACCAATATCGGTGCAACCAACACCCGGCCCCGCTATGCTGGCCGCGCGGCTTCGGCCTCGCCTGCCACGGGTCTGGCATCGAAACACAAATACGAACAGCAAACCTTGGTGAATGAGGCGCTTGGCGGCCCGTCGCCCACCACCGCCCGCGCAGGAGAATAAGATGACCGATGTAATGGTGCCCTCACTGGGCGAAAGCGTCTCGGAAGCCACTGTATCGACTTGGTTCAAAAAGCCGGGCGATGTGGTGAAACTGGACGAGATGTTGTGCGAGTTGGAGACGGATAAAGTGTCCGTCGAAGTGCCGTCCCCGGTGGCAGGCGTGCTGGCCGAAATCCTTGCCCCCGAAGGCACCACCGTCGCCGCCAATGCGCGGTTGGCGATTGTGACCGAAGGGGCCGCTGGCACGGCAACCGCAGCCCCGATCCCCGCGAAAGCTGAGGAGCCGAAATCGGTCGCAGCTGCCACCGTAGGATCGCCCGGTGCTGGCCCCGAAGTGCTGACGCCGCGCGACGTTGAAAACGCGCCTTCCGCCAAGAAAGCCATGGCCGAAGCGGGTCTGTCGGCCGATCAGGTCCAAGGCACGGGCCGCGATGGCCGGGTGATGAAGGAAGACGTGGCGCGCACAGCCAGCGCCGCCCCGATCACCGCTGCCCCTGCAGTAGCCGCGATTCCACGCGCTCCGGTGCCCGCCGATGATGCCGCCCGCGAGGAACGCGTCAAGATGACCCGGCTGCGCGCCACCATCGCGCGCCGCTTGAAAGACGCGCAGAATACCGCCGCGATGCTGACCACCTATAACGAGGTGGATATGTCCGGCATCATGTCTTTGCGCAATGAATACAAAGACATCTTTGAGAAAAAGCACGGCGTCAAACTCGGCTTCATGTCGTTCTTCGTCAAAGCCTGCACCCATGCTTTGAAAGAAATCCCGGAAGTGAACGCCGAGATTGACGGTCAAGACGTGGTTTACAAAAACTACGTCCATATGGGCGTCGCGGTTGGCACACCGAACGGCCTTGTGGTGCCGGTGGTGCGCGATGCCGACCAGATGGGCTTTGCCGCGATTGAGAAGAAAATCTCGGAACTCGGCCTGCGCGCCCGCGATGGCAAGCTGTCGATGGCTGAGATGCAGGGCGGTTCGTTCACCATCTCGAACGGCGGCGTCTACGGCTCGCTGATGTCCTCGCCAATCCTGAACCCGCCGCAATCGGGGATTCTGGGGATGCACAAAATCCAGGATCGCCCGGTCGTGGTCGCAGGTCAAATCGTGATCCGCCCGATGATGTATCTGGCTTTGTCCTACGATCACCGGGTTGTGGACGGTAAGGGCGCGGTGACGTTCCTTGTGCGGGTGAAGGAAGCGCTTGAGGATCCGCGTCGGTTGTTGATGGATTTGTGATAGGTAGAGTCACGATGCACAAAGCTGGTAAGAAATCGGCTGAAAGTTTGTCGGCTTTTCTGGGAAATGTTCTCGGAATCGGCTGTTTTGCTTTTATGTCGTTTCTTGCCACAAGCGCTTCAGCTCTTTTCGTCTCAGACTATGCGAAATGGAAAACCATGGACGCGTCTGATCGTGCGACCTACGCAAAGGGAATGTTTGACACATTTATGATTGCATATCCGGCAGACGATGACATTGCGCGGGCATTTGGCCTAGACAACTGTGCGGCGGACCTAAAACTGAGTGGCGAAAAAATTGCCGAATTTGTGGACGACTACTACGAGACGACCCCCAAAGAGCGCGATATGCCTCCATTCGTCGTTGTTAACACTGTAGTAGTGCTGGGATTGTGCCGACAACACATCAATTCGGAGCGCAAGTCCCGTGGACTGACGCCGTTGGTCTCGGCACCTTAAAGTTTGTTGAGGATACCCGATGCCCCCCGCTCCCCCCTCCCCCCGCACCAAACGCGCCGTTGTGGTGTGTATGCGCAATGAGTCGGTGTTTTTGTTGGAGTGGGTGGCCTATCACCTGAGCATCGGCTTTGACCGCATCTTCGTTGTCACCAACAACTGCCAAGACGGCACTGATCTGATGGCGGATCGGCTGGCGGAGTTGGAACCCGTCATCCATATCCGCAATGAAGTCGCCCCCGGTGAGGCCCCGCAAGTTGTCGGCCTCGCCCGCGCCTTGCAGCACCCGGCGATGGCGGATGTGGAATGGCTGTTGCACATCGACGCCGATGAATTTCTCAACATCACCACCGGGGCGGGCATGGTGGGCGACCTGCTGCAAGCCATTGGCCGCTGCGATACCGTCGCCATCGCATGGCGGTTTATTGCCAGTGTCGGGCGGAAAATCTGGCAGGGTGGCAGCCTTCTGGCCGAGCAAACCCAATGCTCGGCGCAGATTGAGGAACAGTTGGTGTTCCACAAATCCCTGTTTCGCCCCAACCGATTTGCCCGCGCCATCGACCATATGCCGAAAGATCCGCTCGACCCCGATGTGATCGTGCGCAACAGCGCGGGCGGCAAAATCCCCAATCGAGGGCTATCACACCCGACTGCCGCGAATTACAGGGGCATCAAGGACAGTGATCTGACGTGGCAAAACGCCGACATTCACCATTATTTCGTGCGCTCGGAAGATGTGTTCCTGCTGAAAAACATGCGCGGCGACGGCATGGCGAAGCAACACGCCAACCATGTGCTCGGCTCAAAGATGTGGACCATTGCCGAGCGTGCCACCGGAGAAGACCGCTCGATCCAGCGCCATCTGCCAAGCGTGACCGCGCGTCTGGCCGCCTATGACGCCGATCCGCAGTTGCACGATTTGCACAAAACTGCACTGGCTTGGCTGGCGGATCAGCGCGACACTCACCTGACGCCCGAGAACCGCAAGCTGTGGGATCAGCGCCGTAAACGTCCAAAGAAGGAAGCGCCCTAATGACAGCCGAACTTACCGCCCTCGCGCTCGCAGGTCTTTTGCAAGGCGTGCAATTCGCGCTGTTCGCCATCCCGGCCAATCTGCAACTTGGCACAGGCTACACTTCTAGCCCGCGCGACCGCCCGCCATCGCGGCAGTTGTCGGTGCAAGCGGGTCGTATGCAACGCGCGCTGAACAACCATTTCGAGGGGTTGATCCTTTTCACCCTTGCTGTCGTGGTTGTCACCTTAGGCAACCAATCAACAGCCGTGACGCAATACGCCGCCTATACCTACCTCGCCGCCCGCGTGCTTTATGTGCCTGCCTATGCCTTTGGGCTGCGGCCTTGGCGCTCGGCAATCTGGGCGGTGGGCTTTTTCGCCAGCCTCACCATGATCGTGGCGGCTTTGATCTGACACACGCAGGCCTGTACAAAGTCTGTACCAAGCCCATTCGCAAACCCTACGAAGGAAAAACCAATGGCAAGTTTTGACGCAATCATCATCGGTGCTGGCCCCGGCGGCTATGTTTGCGCCATCCGCGCCGCGCAACTGGGCCTGAACGTGGCGGTGGTTGAGGGTCGAGACACCCTTGGCGGCACCTGCCTGAACATCGGCTGCATCCCGTCGAAAGCCTTGCTGCATGCGACGCATAGCTTGCATGAAGTCCATGAGAACTTTGAGAAAATGGGTTTGATGGGGGGGGCGCCGACGGTCGATTGGCTGAAAATGCAGGCCTATAAAACCGATGTGGTGAACGGCAACACCAAGGGCATCGAGTTTCTGTTCAAGAAGAACAAGATCACCTGGCTGAAAGGCTGGGCGACGATCCCAAGCCCCGGCAAAGTGCAGATCGGCGACGAGGTGCATGACGCCAAAAATATCGTGATTGCAACGGGGTCCGAGCCATCCAGCTTGCCCGGTGTCACCGTGGATGAGACGATTGTGGTGACCTCGACCGGGGCTTTGACGCTGCCGTCGATCCCGAAAACCATGGTGGTGATCGGCGCAGGCGTGATCGGGCTGGAGATGGGCTCGGTCTATGCGCGGCTGGGCACCGAAGTCACTGTGGTCGAATATCTGGATGCGATCACCCCCGGCATGGACGCTGAAGTGGCGAAGTCTTTCCAACGGATTCTGACCAAGCAGGGCTTTAAGTTTATTCTGGGGGCCGCTGTGCAGGGTGTTGAAACCAAGAATGGCATGGCATCGGTCACTTATAAACTGCGCAAGAACGACACCGAGGCCAGTCTGGAAGCCGAGGTGGTTCTGGTCGCCACGGGCCGCAAACCCTATCTTAAAGGTCTGGGCCTTGAGGCGCTGGGGGTTGAAATACTGCCGCGTGGTCAGGTCAAGACGGACGCGCATTATGCGACCAATATCAGTGGCTTGTATGCGATTGGTGATGCGATTACCGGCCCGATGCTGGCGCATAAGGCCGAAGATGAAGGGATGGCTTTGGCCGAGATCATGGCTGGCAAAGCCGGCCATGTGAACTATGCGGTGATCCCCGGTGTGGTCTATACCTCGCCAGAAGTGGCGTCGGTGGGGGCCACCGAGGAACAACTGAAAGAACAGGGCCGCGCCTACAAGGTCGGCAAATTCCCCTTCATGGGCAATGCGCGCGCCAAAGCGGTGTTTCAGGCGGAGGGTTTCGTGAAAATGCTCGCGGATGCCGCCACTGACCGCATCTTGGGCTGCCATATCATCGGGCCGGGCGCGGGCGATCTGATCCACGAGGTTTGCGTCGCGATGGAGTTTGGCGCATCGGCCCAGGATCTGGCAATGACCTGCCACGCCCACCCGACCTACAGCGAGGCGGTGCGTGAAGCGGCGCTGGCTTGTGGGGACGGTGCGATCCACGCCTGACGGCTTGCGACTTACGTATATACCGGACATGATCAAGTTGAGCTCAAAATCTCATCTTGATTTGTATCTGGGGCGGCCATCGCGATGAGTTTCGAAACGATTTTTGACGTTACTAACGGTGGCTACAGAACATGGCATTTCGCAGTTGTGGGTTTTGTCGGTATATTTTGCGGCATCTTAGCTGTTAAACCCACACTTTGGCCCAAGCGACTGCCAGCGCTTACAATTTCGTCACTCAACAGAGTTTTTAGCTATTTCGTTCTCATCTTCTCAATGTTTTGGACGATACTTGCGTTCTCAATCACCTATTCCCACCACATCTCGGCGGTTGCTGCAATGAGCAGTGGCCAGGTTCAGATTGTCGAAGGCAGGATCAGCAATTTTATCGCCGAGACGAACAAAAACAAGCAAGAGAGTTTTCAGGTAAACGGCATCCATTTTAGGTATTCCCGTTCCTTGGTGACAGAGGGCTATCGCGGCACCGCGGCGCAGGGTGACGTGCTGAAAAATGGACTGAACGTTCGAATTGCTTATTGGGATGGTCTTATCTTACGCTTAGAGATTGCCCCATAAGGCAAGCGCGATCACAACGCAGAATATAAATTGCCAGCGTGACGCGCGGAAAACCTCTGTTCCAAAAGACTTTTCGCAGAAAAATCGCCCTAACTCGCCAGATGCCGCAAGCCCTGCGTGACATCCGTGCGCACCGCTAGCCGTAGCCCCGGTTCATCCCCCGCCCGCAACGCCGCCAAGATCATCCGGTGGTGCTGCGGCATGTCGCGGCGGCGCAGCTTTTGGTAAAGCGCGCGCATTGTCGGCCCCAGTTGCAGCCAGACCGTCTCGCACAAAGCCAGCATCGCCGGGGTCTGGGCGCGCAGGTAAAGTGTGCGGTGAAACTCCAGATTGGTGCGCACATAGCCCACCGCATCCTGGTTCATCACCGCTTCCTGGTTCAGCGCATTGATCGCAGCGAGGCGGTCGATCAGGGCGAAATGGGCGCGGGGCAAGGCGCGCGAAGCCATTTCAGGCTCCAACATCGCCCGGATCGCCGCCAGTTCCTCTATGCGTTCCGGTGTCAGCTCTGGTGTCGAAATCCGCCCCGAGGATGACATCGTAAACGCTCCCTCGGCCACCAACCGCCGCGCCGCCTCGCGCGCCGGGGTCATCGAGACGCCAAATTGTTCGGCAATGCCGCGCAGGGTCATCGCCTGACCGGGTGCCAGTTCGCCATGCAAAACCTGCTGGCGTAAACTGCGATAGACACGCTCATGGGCGGCAGCATTGGGGTCGGCCAGTCGCGGCGGGATGGGATAGGGTGAGATCATGCCCTAGCCAAGCACCCAGAGCGTGCTGTGGTCAAGCGCCATCAAGATCGCCGCCGTCAAACCGAATCGCCTGTAGCGCCCCACCTTCGCGCTTCAACCACGCGCGTTCGGCCTGCCATCCGGGGAAAAGTCGCTGCACCACAGCCCAGAACCGATCCGAATGGTTCAGCTCCAGCATATGCGCAACCTCATGCGCGGCCACATAATCCAGCACGCGCGGCGGCGCCATGATCAGCCGCCATGAATACATCAAGGCGCCATCCGAAGTGCAAGAGCCCCAGCGTGAGCTTGTATCGCGCAGGGTAATTTGCGTCACCTTGCGCCCGATCAGCCCCGCATAGTGATCCGATGCCGCCACCAGCCGGTTGCGCGCCTGTACCCGCAGAAAGGCCGAGACCCGCGCCGCCGCCCGATCAGGATCGCCCGGCACGATCAGCACATCGCCCTCCACCCGTACCGACCGCCCCGCCCCGCTTTCCAGCCGCAACGGCTGGCCTTCAAACGGCAGCACCGAGCCTATACCAACGCCGACCACCTGCGGCATCCGCGCCACCGCCGCCCGGATCCAACCCTCTTGCGCGCGGGCAAAGGCCATCGCCTCGGCCTCCCGTGCCCGCGTCGGCAAAGACAGCGTCACCGCGCCATTCGCCTGCGATACCCGCAAGGAAAACCGCCGCGCGCGGGCATTCCGGCGCAGGGTGATCTGGATTGCAGGGGGGCCGGGAAGCAGGAACATCATACCTCTGGACATGCACCTAAAGCATACCTATCTGCACCCACGGCTGCAACCGCTGCAACAGCGACAAAAGCCTTTGACAGTGGCGCGGCCTTGTGGCAAGCGACTGCATTCCGAATTGACAGCCCGCAAGGGCCAGCCTGAACAAAGGGAAAACCATGCCACTGGCAGAATGGGGCACCAAGCGCGTGTGCCCAACCACCGGCAAGCGCTTTTACGACTTGAACCGCAGCCCGATCGTTAGCCCCTATACGGGCGAGGTCGTGGACATCGAATCGGCACGCCGCAAAATGGCCGCCGCCGTGATCGCGCGCGTGCAGCCTGAAAAAGACGATGATGCCGTACTGGTCGATGATCTGGAAGCCGATGATGATCTGCTGGTTGCAGGCGTCGCCGATGATGCGGAACTCGATGATGAGCTGTTGGAAGATGACGCCGACGACACCGTGTCGCTGGACGATCTGACAGATGTGGCCGGCGACGAGGAAGACGTTTAAGCTGGTATAAGGGGCGCGCAGCACCGTATTTTTCCTCTTGCACCGCTGCGCGCCCTACCCTAAACAACGGCCAAGAAGGTGACCACGACGCGCCCAACGTCGTGCCAAAGATGGGGTCATAGCTCAGATGGGAGAGCGCTTGAATGGCATTCAAGAGGTCGACGGTTCGATCCCGTCTGGCTCCACCAATCTTCCTAAGTTTTTTCAATGACTTAGAAAGGGGCTGGCTTAGAAGATAAGTCGAGCCAACTGCGTGAATCATCACCGAGTCATCACCGAACCAAAAAGCTGCGTAGCCTTCGGTTATCGCTGCAAGGCTTGGTCGGATGCCTGTTTGTTGAATCGGCAGGCTGTAAGCGGCGCTTTTTACCCTTGTTCACGAGAGCATGCGACCACCAAGGCGGCTTTGGGCAGTCCACCCGTTTACCGTCAAGACCAAAAGCTGTTCGCTCTTTTGAATCGTCGCGGGTTGGACTCGCTTAGCAGGTGCAGCGGTCAAGCTACGGCCCGGCGCTGACCCGAAGGCACGTCCTTTCCCTTTGCCATAGACTTCGCAGGCCGCTACACCTCTAGTTAAATGCAACCAAAGGCTTATCCCCTTTGATCCGGCGGCACATGATGTAGTGCGACGCGGCTTGCCAACTTAAAATGTTCTGGTATTGTTCTACTCATGCCAGCCAGATGGAAAAATGACAAACCTATG
>NZ_JAFCTX010000016.1:0-92385 GCF_049896245.1 Cypionkella sp. TWP1-2-1b2
CCGCCACCCATAACTCAGCATAGCGATCAAAACTGATCCGGGTCGCCTCTAAAGCCGCAGACGCGAGGTTCTGCGCCGCGTCAACATGTAGGCCGACCGGACTAAAAGGGATAAGCCTTAGTCGGTCATATTCGGCGTCGATCTCGGCCTTGCTTGGAAACCGTTCGCGGTTGGCGTCGTCTGCCTCCAGGGCCGCCGAATAGCGCTGCCAGACAGCGCGCCCGAAGTCTGCAGTCGCTATTGGGGTGCGTGGCGAAGCGACCTTGAGTAGTTTGGGATTCGCGCTGCTTTCTCGTTGTTTCGCTGCTGCGACTTCAAGCTGCAACCGAGCGACCGCTGCAGAATGCAAGCGCAACGCTAGGCGCCGATCACCACCGAGTGGCTCTATAAGTTCGCTGCGTGGATTGTCAAGGAACGGTCGCAGGTTCACTGGAACCGCAATGCGTGCCCAGAACCTACCATCTTTTTCTTTCCAATAGCGGAGTTTCCCAGCCATCGTTCACCCTGATTCTGGCACAAGCTTTGGCACCAAAAACGGCACAACTAACCGTAAAGCAAGAGTATTCTTTAAGATCAGTGAGTTGGAATGGTAGGTCCGGAGGGACTCGAACCCCCAACCAAGGCGTTATGAGCGCCCTGCTCTAACCATTGAGCTACAGACCCATTCTGCCTTTGCCTAGCATATGCGGGGGCGGGGTCAAGCGGTGGGGCGACAAAACCGTGTCGGAGTGCGGCGCTTGCGTTGCGCAGTGGCGCGGGATGGCTTATGCGGGCGGCAACTGCCTTTCAGCTTGGGGAATCTGCGCATGAGTACCGGACACAATGGCCTGACCTATGCCGATGCGGGCGTGGATATTGATGCGGGCAATGCTTTGGTTGAGCGTATCAAGCCAGCGGCGAAGCGCACGCAAAGGTCTGGCGTTATGTCGGGTCTGGGCGGGTTTGGGGCGCTGTTTGACCTGAAGGCGGCGGGCTATCGGGACCCGATTTTGGTCGCGGCTACGGATGGTGTGGGCACCAAGCTGCGGATTGCGATTGATACCGGCCGCGTTGACACCATCGGTGTCGATCTGGTGGCGATGTGCGTCAATGATCTGGTCTGTCAGGGTGCCGAGCCGTTGTTGTTTCTGGATTATTTCGCAACTGGTAAGCTGGATGTTGAGGAAGCGACGCGGATCATCACTGGGATTGCGGCGGGGTGCGAGGCTTCGGGCTGTGCTTTGATTGGTGGCGAGACGGCCGAGATGCCGGGGATGTATCACAAGGGTGATTTCGATCTGGCCGGGTTTGCCGTGGGTGCTATGGAGCGCGGGGCGGATTTGCCTTCGGGTGTGGTTGAAGGGGATGTGCTGTTGGGGCTTGCGTCTAGTGGCGTGCATTCCAACGGGTATTCCTTTGTGCGCAAGGTGGTGGAACTGTCGGGGTTGGGCTGGGATGCGGATTGTCCGTTCTCGGACGGAACCTTGGGCGAGGCACTGCTGGCACCGACGCGGCTTTATGTGAAACAGGCTTTGGCTGCGGTACGGGCCGGGGGCGTGCATGCTTTGGCGCATATCACTGGCGGTGGGTTGACCGAAAATCCGCCGCGGGTGATCCCTGAGGGCTTGGCTTGCGAGATTGATCTGTCGGCTTGGGAATTGCCGGGGGTGTTCCGGTGGTTGGCGACAACCGCCAATATGAGCCAGCCGGAGCTGCTGAAAACCTTCAACTGCGGCATCGGCATGATCGCGGTTGTGGCGGCGGATCGGGCGGAAGCTTTGACCGCGTTGCTGCGGGCTGAGGGCGAGACTGTGGTGGCTTTGGGCCGCGTCGTGGCGGGCGAGGGTGTGATCTACACGGGTCGTTTGCTGTGAAACGGGTGGCCGTCCTGATTTCGGGCGGCGGCTCTAACATGCTGGCATTGCTGCGCGATATGGTTGGAGATCATCCGGCGCGGGCGGTGTTCGTGGGCTCGAACGATCCAAGTGCTGCGGGTCTGATGCGGGCGGCGGAGATGGGCGTGGCGGTGGCGGCGGTGGATCATCGCGCCTATGGGCGGGATCGGGCGGCGTTTGAGGCGGCTTTATTGGAGCCGATTTTGGCCTCGGAGCCTGACATTCTGTGTTTGGCGGGGTTTATGCGGGTGCTGACGCCCGCGTTTGTGCGCCGCTTTGAGGGGCGGATGTTGAACATTCATCCCTCCTTGTTGCCGAAGTATCCGGGGCTGAACACCCATGCGCGGGCTTTGGCTGCGGGGGACGTGGAGGCTGGCTGCAGCGTGCATGAGGTGACCGCGGAACTTGATGGCGGGCCAATTTTGGGGCAGATGCGGGTTCCAGTTTTGCCGGGGGATCGCGAGGCGGACTTATCGTCGCGGGTGTTGGTGCAGGAGCATCGGTTGTATCCTGCGGTGTTGCGGCGGTTCGCTTCTGGGGACCGTCGCAGGTTGGACCTGTAACCGGGTGCCTTCTCGGGTGGCATCGAGCCACCACTCGAAGGCTTTGGCGCGGGTTGTGGGGCTTGGCTGTATTCTGTCACGGGGTGCGGGCTGAGGCGTGGTATGCCTCCGGCGGGAGTATTTCAAAAAGAGCAAATGCTGAAGGTTTGAGCGGTGGTTGGTGGATTGAGCGGCGCTGTTGCGCGCTGTGACCTTGCAGCCGCCTGGCTTTTGTATTTTGGCGCAGGGGAGGTGCTTGGGCTTTTCTTCATGAGCGATGCTGCCTATAGCGGAAGGGCGGGATACCCCCGTATGCCCTTTGCGAAAGACGCCCATGCGCACGATTACAACCACAGAAGACCTGGCCGCTTTTTGTGCAGCCGCGAAGTCAAAGCCCTTTGTCACCATTGATACCGAGTTTCTGCGCGAGCGGACCTATTGGTCAAAGCTGTGCCTGATCCAGATGGCTTTGCCGGGCAAAGATGGCGATGCGGTGTTGATTGACCCGATTGAGGGTTCTGCGATGTCGATGGAGCCTTTGTATGACCTGTTTCGCCATGAGGCGACGGTCAAGGTGTTCCATGCTGCACGGCAGGATCTGGAGATTTTCTTTGTTGAGGGCAATGTGTTTCCGAAGCCTTTGTTTGACACCCAGGTTGCGGCGATGGTGTGCGGCTTTGGTGAGCAAGTTGGTTATGAGACTTTGGTGAAGAAGATCGCCAAAGAGAATCTCGACAAGACCTCGCGGTTTACCGATTGGTCGCGCAGGCCGCTGACCGCGGCGCAGAGCGAATATGCTTTGGCGGATGTGACGCATTTGCGGGTGATTTATGAGTTTTTGGCGGCGCAACTGGCGAAGAATGGGCGGCAGGCTTGGGTGGAGGAGGAGTTGTCGGTGCTGACCGACCCCGCCACTTATACCGTGCATCCCGAGGAGGCTTGGTTGCGGGTGAAGACGCGCACCACCTCGGGGCGGTTTCTGGGTGTGGTCAAGCAGTTGGCGCGGTTTCGCGAGGAATATGCCCAAGGCAACAATGTGCCGCGCAGCCGGGTGATGAAGGACGACGCGTTGTTGGAACTGGCCTCGACCCGGCCTACCAATGTTGAGGAATTGGGGCGATCAAGGTTGCTGTTGCGCGAGGGGCGCAAGGCTGAGATTGCCGAGGGGATACTGGCTGCGATCAAGGCGGGGATGGAGATGCGGCAGGAAGATTTGCCGAAGCCGGATCTGTCGAAGGATCAGATGCAGGTCAATCCGGCTTTGGCGGATTTGCTGCGGGTGTTGTTGAAGGCGAAATCGGAGAGTTTGGGGGTGGCGCCGAAGCTGATCGCCTCGGCCTCGGATCTGGATGCGATTGCTGCCGGAGAGCGCAATCTGGAAACGCTGAAAGGCTGGCGTGCAGAGGCGTTTGGCGATGATGCGATGCGGCTGTGCCGGGGTGAGATTGCGCTGTCGGCCAAGGGCAATGATGTGCGGGTGGTGCGGATTTAGCGGCTGACGGCGGTTAGTGGCTTTCCCCGCTGGGAGTGCCTTGCGCGTTTTGGGCAAGGGGCCACCATATCCTGTGGCCCGTTGCCTTTTTTATGCGCTTAGCGGCTGCTGGCGCGGGCGTTGCTGGCACCTTGCACGACAATCTGGTTGATCTGTTGCAGTTTGATCTCGGACAGGTTGTAGGCGACGGTGATTTCGCGCGATTGCTGGTTGACCACGGCGGCGGCCCCTGCGGGCGCGAAGACGTGGAATTCCAGCACCAGCGTGCCCTTTTCATCCAGCGGCTGCGGGATCAATTCCGCGCTCCAATAGCCTTGCGTCGGTGGCAGGCCGGTGGCGCGGATGATCGCACCGCCGGGGTAGGGCTCGATCTTCATCGACAGCACGTCGGCCACCAGCGGGCGCGGATCGGCGGGGGTCTCGGTGCTGACCACTTCAACCGGGGCCGAGCGTTTGAACCATTTGAACGGGTTCAACCGGCTGGAAAAGCCACCGCAGGCGGTCATGGCGGTGAGGGCAAGAATGGCGATGGGCAGGCGAAAGCGCATATGGGCATCCCTTTGGCGTTGCATGATCGGTAGCCGATTGAGGCCGGTTTGAAAAGCCCGCTTGGGCTGGACGTTTGGGCCTGCGCGCACTACCTCGGAGGCAGAGATGGAGACAGTGATGGCCACGCCAGCCTTTGAAGATATTGCCGAGACGTTTGAGTTCCTCGATGACTGGGAGGAGCGTTACCGGCATGTGATTGATCTTGGCCGCGCGATGCCGCCGCTGGAGGACAGCTTCAAGGTGCCTGCACTGAAGGTCGAGGGCTGTGCGTCGCAGGTTTGGCTGCGCCCGATGGTGGCGGATGGGCGGTTCGCGTTTCAGGGCGAGTCGGATGCGATGATCGTGCGAGGGCTGATCGCGGTGCTGCACGCGCTTTATGCAGGGCTGCCGGTGGCCGAGGTGGCGCGGGTCGATGCGCATGCCGAAATGGGGCGGTTGGGGTTGAACGAGCATCTGTCGGCGCAACGATCGAACGGGGTGCGCGCTATGGTGGAGCGTATCCGCAAGGTGGCGGCAGAGGCTGCGGCTTGAGCGGTTTGCGGCTGCGGGGATTGCGTCTGATGGTTTTCCCAGCGGGGAATGACTTGTGGTTTTCAGAGATTGCTGTTGGTTTTTCCACAAGATGTAGCGGTAAAATCGCGGTGACATGATTTTTTAACGATATGTTAACGGAAGTCCACCTTGCCGTCAGAGCGCATTTGGCTGTGCTTGATCGCCATCGGTACGGCAATTTGTCAGCTGAGGGTTACTTTGTTGGGATAAAACGCCAAATGTCCCGCAATGGCTTCGATGCCTGGGATCGGAGATTCGTAGGACCAGACGGCGTTTTCCAGCAGGCCCTCGGCGGTTTTGATCGAGTAATAGCTGCACGGGCCTTTGTGCGGACAGGTGGTTTGACGGGTGGTTTTTTCCAGCAGGCTCATGTCGATATCGGCGCGCGGGATATACAGCACGGGCGGGTAGCTGCCTTCGTTCAATTCCAGCGCGTTGTGGGTTTCGCCCAGATGGGTGCCGCCCGCTGTGATGGTCAGCGGACGTTCTTGCGGGGTTATGCTGATGTAAGCCATGCGCGCCTTCTGCGGTTGGTAGCCTGCGGTTGGTAAAAGGGTAGTGCGGTTTGCGGGCTTTACAATGGGGCGCAGGCGGCTTGGCACCATGCGAGTGCTTCGGCAGACAGGCGGGGCATCAGTTTTTCCAAGGTTGCGGCGTGGTAGGCGTTGAGCCAATCGCGATCACCCGGTGAAAGTTGGGCGGTGACGATCAAGCGGCGGTCGAAGGGCACGAAGGTGAGGGTTTCAAAGCTGAGTTGGCTGCGTTCATCGTCACCGCCCGGCAGGTTCGGGGCAGGTTGCACCACAATCAGGTTTTCCAGCCGGATGCCAAATTCGCCTTCGCGGTAATAGCCCGGCTCGTTCGACAGGATCATGCCGGGTTCTAGCGGCACTTCCGAGATGCGGCTTAAGCGCTGCGGGCCTTCGTGGACCGACAGGAAGGCCCCTACGCCGTGACCGGTGCCGTGGTTGAAATCCTGGCCAGCAAGCCAAAGGGCATAGCGCGCGAGGGGGTCGAGGTCGCGACCCGTGTAGCCTGCGGGCCAGCGGGCGCGGCTGATTGCGATGGTGCCTTGCAGGACTCGGGTGAAGCAGGCGCGGGCGTAATCGCCGGGATCGCCCACCGCAATGGTGCGGGTGATGTCGGTGGTTCCATCAAGATATTGTGCGCCAGAGTCTACCAGCAACAACTCGTTGCGGCCAATCGCGCGGTTTGAATCTTCGGTGACGCGGTAGTGCATGATCGCGCCATTCGGCCCCGATCCGCAGATGGTGTCGAAAGAGATGTCATGCAGCACATTGGTGGCGCGGCGGAAACCTTCCAAAGCGCGCACCACGTCGATCTCGGACAGGCCGCCCTTCGGGGTCTGTTGATCGAGCCAGCAGAGGAATTCGACCACAGCCGCGCCATCGCGCAGATGGGCTTCGCGCATGCCTTCAATCTCGGCGGCGGTTTTTTTGGCTTTCGGCAGGCGGCAGGGGTCGTCGCCCCAAGCGACCGCAATGGCAGCTTCGGTCAGTTCGGTGGACACCGCCAAGGGGGCGGTGGCGCGATCAACCCGGACCGCACCTTGCAGCGTGCGCAGGGCGGGCACGAAAGCGGAGATCGGGCGCAGCAGCACATCATTGCCTAAGTGCGCGCGGGTGGCGTCGTCGAATTTCTCGGCATCGGCGAACAGGGTGACATGGGCATTGGCGTGCAGGATGGCAAAGCCGTGCAGGATCGGGTTGCGTGGTACATCGGCTCCGCGGATGTTCAGGAGCCAGCAAAGAGAGTCGGGCAGGGTGATGACCGCAGCGGATTGGCCCTCGGCTTGAAGGGCTTCGGCCAAGCGGGCGCGTTTCTGCGCGCTGGACTCCCCCGCAAGGCTGTCGGGATGCGCGAAGGCGTGGCCGACGGGGGCTGCGGGTTGGTCGGACCAAATCCTGTCGATCTGATTGGCGCAGGCTTGCAGGATGACGCCGGTGCTGTCCAGGGCGGCCTCTAGCTTGGCTAGTTCATCGGCGGTGTGTAGCCAGAAATCAAAGCCGACAACGCCCTCGGTGATATGGTCTTTCAGCCAAGCGCCCGCGCTGACTTCGGGCCAAGGCACCGGGGTGAAGTGGGCCAGATCGACCTGACCTTTGACCTGCGTGCGATAGCGCCCGTCGATGAACACGCCCGCGATATTAGGCAGCACGATGCAGAAGCCTGCCGATCCGGTGAAGCCCGTCAGCCATTGCAGCCGTTCATCGCGGGCGGCGACATATTCGCCCTGATGCACATCCGCGCGGGGGATCAGGAAGCCGGAGAGGCCTTCGGCGGCGAGGGTCTGGCGCAGGGCGGCAAGGCGGGCCGGGCCTTGGGCAGCGGAGGCTTGCGTGTCGAAGGTTTGGAACATGGTCATCCTCTGTGCTCAAATATCCTCGGGTTGGTCAGTTTGGCCTTGGGCCAATCTGACCTGCGCGAAGAGAGGGGGCGAGCCCCTTTAACCCGCTTTCCGCATTCCCAAAGCTTTGGCGCGTTTGCGCGGGTCCAGCTCGAACAGGCCAGCGAGTTGTTCGGTCATCGCCCCCGCCAGTTGTTCGACATCGGTGATGGTGACCGCGCGTTGGTAATAGCGGGTCACGTCGTGGCCGATGCCGATGGCGATCAGTTCCACCGCCTTCTTGCGCTCGACCATGGCGATCACGTCGCGCAGGTGTTTTTCGAGGAAATTCGCGGGGTTAACGGATAGGGTTGAATCGTCAACCGGCGCGCCATCGGAAATCACCATCAGGATGCGGCGGGCTTCGGGGCGGGCCATCATGCGGCGGTGCGCCCATTCCAGCGCCTCGCCGTCGATGTTTTCCTTCAACAGGCCTTCCTTCATCATCAGCCCCAGATTGGGGCGAACGCGACGCCATGGGGCATCGGCGGATTTGTAGATGATGTGGCGCAGATCGTTCAGGCGGCCCGGTTGCTGGGCGCGACCCTGTGCGAGCCAGCGTTCGCGGCTTTGCCCACCTTTCCACGCACGGGTGGTGAAGCCGAGGATTTCGACTTTTACCGAGCAACGCTCCAAGGTGCGCGCCAGCACGTCCGCGCAGATCGCGGCGATGGAGATTGGGCGACCACGCATCGAGCCGGAGTTGTCGATCAACAAGGTGACGCAGGTGTCGCGGAATTCGGTGTCTTTTTCCTGTTTGAACGATAGCGGCGTGGTTGGGTTGGCAATAACGCGGGCAAGGCGGCCAGCATCTAGGGTGCCTTCTTCCAGATCGAACAGCCATGAGCGGTTTTGTTGGGCTTGCAGGCGGCGTTGCAGTTTGTTCGCCAAGCGGCTGACGGCACCTTTCAGGGGTTCCAACTGTTGATCGAGGTATGCGCGCAGGCGTTCCAGTTCGGCGGGTTCGGCGAGGTCTTCGGCTTTGATTTCTTCATCAAAATCAGTGGTGTAGACGGTGTAGTTTGGGTCTGCATCGGAATAGGGGGCGGGGGGCGGCGGATCGAGCGGGGCTTCGCCTTCGGGCAGTTCGGCCTCGTCGCCCTGCTCCATATCCGCTGAGTCTTCCATGGTGACTTGCGCTTGGCTTTGGTCTTGCTGGTCTTCTTGCGATTGCTCGGGGGAGGCTTCGGTGTCTTCCGAATCCTGCTCCTCGGAGCCTTCGCTGTCGGGCGCGTCTTGGTCTTCTTGCGCCTCGTCGCCAGAGTCTTCGTCATCGGGTTGGTCGGGGTCGTCGCCGAGTTGGTCGCCATAGCCGAGGTCAGAGATCACTTTGCGGGCGAGGCGGGCGAAGGCGGCTTGGTTATCGAGCACGTCATCAAGTGTGGTCAGAGTGCCTGCGGCTTGGCCTTCGATGAAATCGCGCCACATCTCCATTACATTGGCGGCACCTTTTGGCATGTCGCGGCCGGTCGCCAGATGGCGGACAAGGTAGCCTGCGGCGACGGAAAGCGGCGCATCTTCGCGCTTGGTGATGCTGGAATAGCCTTTGCGATCCGCCTCATAGGCGATTTTGGCGTCGATATTGCCCGCCGTGCCGGGCATGGCGCGGGCACCGACAGCTTCGCAGCGCGCGGTTTCCATCGCGTCGTAGATCTCGCGCGCCAAGGGGCCGGTGGGGGCGTATTTGGTCGCGGTGGATTCGTTGTGGAACTTGCGGCGCAGCGCGAAAGCGTCGGCGGTGCCGCGGGCGAGCAACACCTCATCCCGGGTCATGCGGCGGCTGACTTGGGGCAGGCGGATGCCTTCTTTGTTCATGCCCGCCGGATCAACCGAATAGGTCACCGTCATTTCGGGATCGTTGGCCATGGTCTTGGTGGCCTCGGCGAGGGCCTTCTTGAACGGATCGGCGGGGTTGTCGGTGGGTTTGGTCATGATCCGTCCCGATATGGGTAGGGCGGGGTTCCCCCCGCCAATCTTGTATTAAGGCGGGGTGAACCCCGCCCTACATTATTTCATCGCCATGCTTGCCGCAGACTCGGGCAGTTCTTCCGCAAAGCAGCGCTGGTAGAATTCGGCCACCGTGCTGCGCTCCAACTCATCGCATTTGTTCAGGAACGACAGGCGGAAGGCGTAGCCGACGTTGCGGAAAATCTCGGCGTTTTCGGCCCAGTTCAGCACGGTACGGGGCGACATCACGGTGGACAGATCGCCGTTCATAAAGGCGGTGCGGGTCAGGTCGGCTACGGTGACCATTTGGCTGATCACCTTGCGGCCTTTTTCGGTGTTGTAATGCGGGCGTTTGGCCAGAACGATGGCAGCTTCGGCGTCGTGGCTCAGGTAGTTCAGCGTGGCGACCAGCGACCAACGGTCCATCTGGGCTTGGTTGATCTGCTGGGTGCCGTGATAAAGGCCGGTGGTGTCGCCAAGACCCACGGTGTTCGCGGTGGCGAACAGGCGGAACGACGGGTGCGGGGTGATGATCTCGTTCTGATCGAGCAGCGTCAGTTTGCCGTCATGCTCCAGCACGCGCTGGATCACGAACATCACATCGGCGCGGCCCGCGTCGTATTCGTCGAACACGATGGCAACGGGGTTGCGCAAGGCCCAAGGCAGGATGCCCTCGTGGAATTCGGTGACTTGCTTGCCGTCGCGCAGCTTGATCGCATCTTTGCCGATCAGGTCGATGCGGGAGATGTGTGAATCGAGGTTAACGCGCACGGTGGGCCAGTTCAGCCGCGCGCCGACTTGCTCGATATGGGTTGATTTGCCGGTGCCGTGGTAGCCTTGGATCATCACGCGCCGGTTGTAGGCGTAGCCTGCGAGGATCGCCAAAGTGGTATCGGGGTCGAATTTATAGGTCGAATCAATCGCAGGCACCCTGTCGGTGCCGTCAACAAAGCCCTTCACCTTCATATCGGTGTCGATGCCGAAGACCTCGCGGACCGAGATTTCTTCGGTGGGTTTCATAATAATATCTGCCATTGCCCGTCGCCCATATCAAATTGGCGGGCCAACTCTGGTAGATGGGGCCCGCGATCCTGTTCGTTTGTGGAACATAACGGGCAGGGCTGCAAGGGCAAGGCATCACGCGATTTCTCTTGTGCGTGAGATGCTGAAACTTATCGGCGCACGGGGGCGTTGTTAGGATACAATCGCTGGACATGATGGGAGAATTGCCATGCGCCGCCGCAGTTTTTTAGGCTCTGTTGCCCTGCTTGCCTTCGCGCAGCCATTGCGGGCTGAGACGTTTGAAGTCACGTTGACCGAGGCTGAATGGCGCGCCAAGCTGGGGGATGCCGCCTATGCCGTGCTGCGCGAGGAGGAGACCGAGCGTGCAGGGTCCAGCCCGCTGAATGACGAGCATCGTCGCGGCACGTTCCTGTGCGCGGGCTGTGATTTGCCGGTGTATGCGTCGGACACCAAGTTTGAGTCTGGCACCGGCTGGCCGTCGTTTTATCAGCCGATTGCTGGCGCGGTTGGCACCAAAGAGGATAACACGCTGTTTTCCACCCGCACCGAGGTGCATTGCCGCCGTTGTGGCGGCCATCTAGGGCATGTGTTCAACGATGGCCCGCAGCCCACGGGGTTGCGCTATTGCATGAATGGCGTGGCGATGACGTTTTTGCCCGCTTGACGTGGGCGGGGACGTTTTTGCCCGCCTGACGCGGGGGATGCCGTTTTGCCCGCTTGACGCGGGCGGGGAAATTTGTGCTTGCCTAAGGTGGCTGGGATAGACAGGCGATTGCGGCAGGTTTACCGATGGGGCCAAGCGGGAAGATGCTCGCGCCCTATTCGGAGTGCCCGCATTGGCCAAACCAGCCTCGCTTTTGACGATTTCCGCGACCGATACCCTGAAACGCCTGCTGGATGGCCCTGCGGATGCAGCACGTCTGGAGCAGGCGTTTCGGCATTTGGCGAAGTGGCGGTCGGAGTTGATCTCGAATACTTTGGTGGAGCGGTCAGGGACCAAGGTGTTGTCGGGGCCGTTCAAGGGGATGGACTATCCGGTGCGGGCCTCGGAAGGCTCACGGTCGTCGCGGCTGCTGGGGGCCTATGAGGCGAGTTTGGCCCCGGTGATCGAGGAGATCGTCACCAAAGCCTATCCGGTGGTGATCGACGTCGGCTCTGCCGAGGGCTATTACGCGGTGGGTCTGGCGCGTCGGTTGCCGAAGGCGCGGGTGCTGGCGCGGGATGCAAATCCCAAAGCGCAGGCGTTGTGTGCCGCATTGGCGGCTGCGAATGGCGTGGCGGAGCGGGTAGAGATTGGCGGGCTGATGGACCATGCCGATTTCGATCTGTGTCAGGCGCAGAAAACGCTGGTTGTTTGCGACATTGAAGGGGCGGAGGGCGATTTGTTGGACCCGGTGCGTGCGCCTGGTCTGCGCGCTGCCGATATTCTGGTTGAGGCACATGACTGCATCAAGCACGGGCTCAGTCATCTACTGGTCGAGCGGTTCCGGGCAACGCACCATATCCGGGTGATCGGGCGGCGGTTGGACGATTCCGGGCTGCCGGATTGGATGGAGGCGCTGAGCGATCTGGATCGGTTGGTGGCGTTGTGGGAATGGCGATCCGGCCCGACGCCTTGGCTGTGGATGGTGAAGAAATGAGTGCGATCCCAAACAGCGGAGCCGGGCGGAACGCCGCGATCTGGTATGCGCAGGATGGCTTTGATCCAACCGCCAAGGGTATCAACGGCCGCAGGGTGGCGGGCGAGTCGTTTCTGAAGGGCTTTTTGCGCCACGCCGATGTTGAAGAATTCGTGCTGCTGTCGCATGGCGCGGCGGAAATTGACCCCGTCAAGGCGCTGGCGGCGGAATTGCGCCCCGGCAAGGTGGTGCGTCATGCGCCCTTGCTGCGGCCGAATACGATTGCGCCGGTGCAGACGGTGTTTTTCCCCAGTCCGAATTACATTCAGGAAAGCTGGCGGCGGGCGGCCTATGGCACCGGGGCGTGGTCGATTTGCGGCATCACCCATACGACGTCCACCCATGCGGTGATGCAGGGGTTTTTCGATCTGCGGATGGCACCTGTGACCGCATGGGATGCGGTGATCTGCACCAGCCAGTCGGTGCTGGCTTCGGTCAGCTATCAGATGGACCGCATTGACGAACATATCCGTGCGCATCTGAAAGCTGTTCCGCCGCCGCGCCCGATGCTGCCGGTGATCCCGCTGGGGGTGCATTGTGCGGATTTTGAACCTGATGCGGCGAAGGGGGCTGCGTTGCGGGCGCGGTTGGGGGCGGGGCCGGATGATGTGGTGTTCACCACCATCGCGCGGCTGACCCCGCATGAGAAATTTGATCCGTTGCCGATTTATCTCGCTATGCAAGCAGCACAAAGGCAGTTGCCGGGGCAGAAGCTGTTCGTGGCATTCTGCGGCCAGTTCCGCGATGACTATTCCCGCAAGGTGTTCACCGAGGGTGCGGCGAAACTGATGCCGGATGTGGGCTTTGCTCTGCTGGATGGCGCGTCCGCCGATGATCGCAAGTCGGCTTTGTCCGGCGCGGATGTGTTTATGTTTCTGATTGATAATATTCAGGAAACCTTTGGGCTGGCCCCGTTGGAGGGCATGGCGGCTGGCCTGCCTTTGTTGGTGTCCGATTGGGATGGCATGAAGGATACGGTGTCGCCTGACGTTGGTTTCCGGGTGACCACGCGCACCCTGCCGGGGCAATATTACGCGCAAGAGGCGTTGCGCTATCAGGGCGGCACCGACAGGTATGTGCAGTATTGCGCTTCAACTTCGGCGCTGACCGAGTTGGATTTGCCGGAACTGACGGCGCGGATTTTGCAGCTGGCGCGCGACCCGGATCTGCGCCGCCGCATGGGGGCTGCGGGCCGCGCGCGGGTGCAGGCGCTGTATGATTGGGCGCAGGTGGTGCCGCAAATGCAGGCGCTTTGGGGCGAGCAGGATGCGCGCCGCACGGCCTCGGCGACGCAGTCGCTGCGCTACAAGGCGGATGCTTTGCCGGTGGCACCCTCGCCGATGCATCTGTTTGGCAGCTATCCGACCGAGCAGGTGACGTTTGCCAAAACCCGACTGGTGCTGGCAGACCCGACCGAGCGGCCCAGTCTGACCGAAGTGCTGGCCGCGCGAAATTATCAGGGATTGAAGCGGGTGTTCGCCGCCCCCGAGCATATCGCGCAGGTGCTGCGGGCGGTGATTGCCGCGGGACCTGCGGGCTGCGATCTGGTGCAGCTAGAGGCCGCGTCGGGTCTGAAAGGCGCGCCCGTGGAGCGGATTGCGATCTGGTTGTTGAAATATGGCTTCGTGCGGCGGGGTTAGAACCCGCCGTTTTCGGCCCGTTATTCCTTGAAGTAACGGCTGTCTTTGATCTGATCCCAAGCCCAGACCACCTCTTGCAGACGGTCCTCATCGCTGCGGTCGCCGCCGTTCATATCTGGATGAAGATCCTTCACCAAGCCTTTGTATTGCTTGCGAATCTCGGTCTTTGTCCAAGTGTCGCGGGCATCCAGTATCTCGACCGCTTTGCGCTCGGTTGCAGGTAGTTTGCGGGTGGCGTTTGACGTGGGCTTGCCGGGGTTGCGGGTGGCGTTGTCGCCCAGCAGTGACATCGGATCATCGACACCGACACGGTGCCAGGCGTTGCCATCGTCTTTCTTGCTGAACGGTTTGGTTTCACGTTCCCACAGCCGGTCTTTTTCCAGCAGCTTCTGGAATTCCTCATCGGTGGCGTTGCCGAAGAAGTTCCATTTCAGGTTATATTCGCGGATGTGATCGCGGCAGAACCAGAAATATTCATCCAGATGGTCAGGCGATTTTGGGGCGCGGTAAGCCCCCTTTTCCTTGCAAGACGGATAATCGCAAGCCTTGTTCGAGGTTTCAAACGCCCCCGACATGCCCCGGCGCGTGGTTTTGCGCTTGGCTTTGTCAGACGAGACGCGGATATCAAACTCAAAGGGGGGACGCGTGGACATGCAGGGGCCTTTCCGAACTGAAGGCAAGACATTAGAGGTTTGAGCGGCAGATAGAAGGGGCTAAGGCGAAAAATGAGCATTGAGAGTGAGTTGATTGCACGTCTGACGATCACTTTTTCACCAACGCGGCTGGAGGTGGTGAATGAGAGCCACAAACATGCGGGACATGGCGGCGATGATGGCTCGGGAGAGAGCCATTTCGCGGTGCTGATCCGGGCGGAGGCTTTGGCTGCGATTGGCCGGGTGGCGCGGCATCGGGCGGTGCAAAAGGCGCTGGGCGATCTGAACCAGCGCATTCATGCGCTGGCTTTGGATATTGGCTGAGCTTTGGTTTCACCGCCTGCTCATCGGTCCCTTGCGGTCCCTTTTCGCTAAAGCGAAGAAAGCCGAAAGGCTTGATAAGCCGCCCGTCAGCCGCGCGCTTTCAACTGCAAACGCCGCGCGTGCAGCACGGGTTCGGTATAGCCCGAGGGCTGTTCGCGGCCCTTGAACACCAGATCGCAGGCGGCTTGATAGGCGATGCCGTCAAAGCCGGGGGCCATCGGGTGGTAGATCGGGTCATTGGCGTTTTGGCGATCAACGACGGCGGCCATTTTGCGCATTGCGGCATCGACTTGCGCTTGCGAGACGATGCCGTGGTGCAGCCAGTTGGCGATGTGTTGGGCGGAAATCCGGCAGGTGGCGCGGTCTTCCATCAGGCCTATATCATTGATATCCGGCACTTTCGAGCAGCCGACGCCCTGATCAATCCAGCGCACAACATAGCCCAGAATACCCTGGGCGTTGTTCTCAACTTCGCGCAAAACCTGCGCTTCGGTCCATTTCTGATAGGTGGCGAGGGGAATTTCCAGCACGGTTTCAACATAGCCGCGCCGTCCGCCTGCCTTTAATTTGGCCTGCACCGCCGCCACATCAACCTTGTGATAGTGCAGCACATGCAGCGTGGCGGCGGTTGGGGATGGCACCCAAGCGCAGCTTGCGCCCGCCTTGGGATGTTCGATTTTCTGCTCCAGCATCGCGGCCATCAGATCGGGGGCCGCCCACATGCCCTTGCCGATCTGCGCGCGGCCTTTTAGCCCACATTCCAGACCAATATCGACGTTCTGGTTCTCATAGGCCCCGATCCAAGATTTACGCTTGATGAAGTCTTTCCGGCTGAACGCGCCTGCCTCCATCGAGGTGTGAATCTCATCACCCGTACGGTCCAGAAAGCCGGTGTTGATGAAGGCGAGGCGGTGGCGGGCGGCACGGATGCAGGCTTTCAGGTTTACGCTCGTGCGGCGTTCTTCGTCCATCACGCCGAGTTTCACGGTGTTCGCGGGCAGGCCGAGGATGGTTTCGACCTTGCTAAAGACTTGATCCGCAAAGGCGACTTCATCAGGGCCATGCATCTTGGGTTTCACGACATAGACCGAGCCTTCGGTCGAATTGAGCATCCATTTGGTCTTTTTCAGATCGTGCATGGCGATCAGGGTGGTGATCAACCCATCCATCAGCCCCTCAAAAATCTCTGATCCGTCGGGCAGCAAGATCGCTGGACTGGTCATCAGATGACCAACATTGCGAATCCACATCAGCGCGCGGCCTTTAAGCTTCAATGTGCTGCCATCTGGTGCAATGAAGCTGCGGTCCGGGTTCAGCGTGCGGAGGATCTGCCGGCCGCCCTTGTTTAGATCCGCCGATAGCGTGCACCGCATCAGGCCCAGCCAGTTGGTGTAGGCGAGGGTTTTATCCTCGCCATCGACGCAGGCCACCGAATCCTCGCAATCCATGATCGCCGACAGCGCGGATTCCAGCACCACATCGGCCAGTTGCGCCTGATCGCGGCTGCCGATCGGATGGGCGCGGTCGAACACCAGCTCGACATGCAGCCCATTATTCACCAGCAGAACCGAATCCGGGGCTTTCGGATTGCCCTTGTAGCCCGCGAATTTTGCAGGCGTCACCAGCGGCAGATCATCGACCAGCAGCGCGCCGTTGGCGACATAATAGCGCCGCACATCGGCGTGGCTGGTGCCAATAATCGGAAACGCCTCATCCAGAAATACCCGCGCGCGGGCAACGACACGGGCGCCACGACCGCGCTCGTAACCGCCTGCGGGCGCAGGGCTGCCCATCGCATCGGTGCCATAGAGCGCGTCATAAAGGCTGCCCCAGCGCGCGTTGGCGGCGTTCAAAGCGTAGCGGGCATTGGTGATCGGCACCACCAGCTGCGGGCCTGCGATATGGGCAATCTCGACGTCAACATTGGCGGTGTCGATCTGGAAATCGTCGCCCTCTGCCAGCAAATATCCGATTTCGCTTAGGAAATCCTTATACGCGACCGGATCATGTGGGGCGTTGCGGTGGCTGTGGTGCCAGTGGTCGATCTGGGATTGCAGCGTTTCGCGCTTCGCCAGAAGGCCGCGATTCACAGCCCCTTCGGTTTGTGCCAGATCGGCCATGCCCGCCCAAAACTGATCCGCCGAGACCCCGGTGCCGGGCAGAGCGTGCATTTCAAGGAAATCCGCCAGAACCTGATCCACCTGCAAACCGTGCCGTGTGACGCGCGTAACCATCGGACCCTCGCTGTTTGGCTTTCTTTAGCCGATAGCAGAAATGCGCCGGGCAGGAAAGTTTTGTGGGCCGAGATTTTCTCGGAAAACGCGAAAACACTTTTCGGGGATTGTTGGGGATAAAACTTAGTGATTTGGCTAAGTTTTTCTTGGCGGGGGACATGAAAGCTGTTACTTAGCCATATGGCTAAACATGACCCCGACCTTTCGCTGATTTTTCAGGCTTTGTCCGACCCAACCCGGCGCGGCTTTCTGGCGCGCTTGGGCCAAGGGGCGGTTCCGGTTTCGGAGCTGGCGCGTCCGACGGGTTTGGCTTTGCCTACGGTGATGCGCCACCTTGGCGTGCTGGAAGACGCCGCCTTGATCCGTACCGAAAAGACCGGGCGCACCCGGATGTGCCATGCCCGCCCGGAAACTTTGGCCGCCACCGAAGGCTGGCTGGCCGATCAACGCGCTTTGTGGGAGGCGCGCACCGACCGTTTGGAAGCTTACGTTGCTGAATTAATGAAGGAATCCTGAAGATGACGCCCGACTCCAAGCTTGAATTGAACCCCGAAACCGATCTGGTGCTGGTGCGCGAGATCAATGCGCCGCGCGAAATCCTGTACACCTGCTGGACCACGCCCGAGCATCTGGTGCATTGGTTTGTGCCCAAACCGCATAAGGTGACCGCCTGTGCGCTGGACGTGCGGCCCGGCGGCAAGTGCAACACCACCTTAGATGTCGATGGCACCGAGATGGAAAACAACGGGGTTTATCTTGAGGTGATCCCGAATGAAAAGCTGGTGTTTACCGATACCTATACCGAAGGTTGGAAGCCAAATCCCGAGCCCTTCATGACCGCGATCCTGACCTTTGAAGACATTGGCAACGGCCGCACCCGCTATACGGCGGTGGCGCGGCATCGCAACAAAGAGACGGCGGAAAGCCACAGGCAGATGGGGTTTTATGACGGCTGGGGCACGGTGGTAACGCAGTTGGAGGAATATGCGCAGGGGTTGAAGTGATGCAGGACCGCCAGATCGTTTTAACCCGGCTGATTGCAGCGCCTGCTGCGAAGGTCTGGCAGTGCTGGACCGATCCCGCGATCTTGCCGCGCTGGTTTGGGCCTGAGGGATATTCCTGTGTCACCAAGGAGATTGATCTGCGGCAGGGTGGGTTGTGGCGGTTTGACATGATCGGGCCGGATGGCACGGTCTGGGCGAACCGGCATCGCTATACGCTGTTTGATCCTCTTAAGCGTTTGGAATTCCTGTTGGACGGCGATGACGACAGCGCGCCGCCGATGCAGGTCGTGGTGGTGCTGGCGGCTGAGGCTGACAGCACGCGGATCACCCAGACCATGACGTTTCCGACCGCGCAGATGTGCCAAGGTGCGCTGGCGTTTGGCGCGGATCGTTTGGGGCAAACCACTTTGGCCAAGTTGGAAGCGGCAGCGCGAAAGTTGTAATCTTGGGGCTATCGGGGTCTAAGGCCGGGGCTTTGCCTTTGCCTTAGTGTTGCGGCAGCGGTCGGAACAGTATTTCACCTGATCCCATACCTTCTCCCACGCCTTGCGCCAGACCATCGGGCGGCCGCAAGCGGCGCAGATTTTGACGGGCAGATCAGATTTCTTGCGCATTTTTGGCATTAGAGATCAAGACTGAGCTGGCCGTGACTGGGCTGCACGCGTTTGGGCGCGCGGGAGGCGTGACGCTCGATAATCTCAACCAGTTCGGCGCGGGCAGCGGGTTTGCGACGCATGCCCCAAACCGCCTCGCGTGCGTCGCGCTGGGCGGTGGTGACATCGACGATGGGTTCGGGATAGCGGCGGCCCAAGATACGTCCGGCCCCTGACCACCGCCACGGGGCTTGCAGGTAAGTGTCTGGAACGGCTTTCAATTCTGGAATCCACCGACGCGTGAACGCGCCTGTCGGATCTTGATCAAACCCCTGTTTTACCGGGTTGTAAATGCGCGGGATGTTGATGCCCGTGGTGCCTGACTGCATCTGCACTTGCGGCCAATGGATGCCGGGTTCGTAATCGGTGAAGCGGCGGGCAAGCACCGCCCCCGTCACCCGCCAATCCAGCCACAGATGATAGGATGCACAGGCCATCACCATGGCGCGGGCGCGGAAGTTCAGCCAGCCGGTGGCCGCCAGATAGCGCAGGCAGGCATCCAGAAACGGCAGGCCGGTCTCGCCATTTTCCCAAGCGTGCAGGCGTGCAGGGTCGCTGCTGCGCCGCAGCAATTCGGCGGCGGTTTGCAGGCAGCGGGTTTCGATATTGGGCTGATCTTCAAGCTTTTGGATGAAGTGATCGCGCCACGCCAAGCGCGCCTGAAAGCTGCTGAGCGCGCCACTCCAGCGTCCGCCGGGGTATTCGGCGGCGCGGGCTTGCGTCGCCTGCACCACCTCGCGCAGCGACAGGCTGCCAAGCGCGATGTGGGGGGAAAGTCGAGAGCAGGCACGCTCGGCGGTCAAAGGCGACGACATCGCAGAACGGTAGGGTGCGCCGCGTTGGGTTAGGAAAGAGTCTAGTAGATCAATGCCTTGCGCCCTACCACCCATTTGACGATGCGCGCATTTATCCTCGGTCAGCCGCAGAGCGCGGGTTGTGGGAATAAGGCCAGGTTCCAACCCCGGCACGGCGTTCAGAGCGGGCGGTTCAAGCTGCGACGCTGCCATGAACGCATCGCGCTTGCCCTGCCAGTGATCACGGCTGGCAAGGCGACGGATCACACCGGATTGTGGCACCTCATCCCAGATGATGCCGGCGCTGCGCGCCCATGCCGCGATGCGGCGGTCGCGGGCATAGGTGAAGGCGTTGCCGGTTTCCTCATGGCTGACGATGCGGGTGATGTTGTGCTGGCGGCACAGCCGTTCAAGCACATGTAGGGCTTCGCCGACGCGCACCAGCAGGGGGGCCCCGAGTTGGCCAAGTTGGGCGCGCAAATCCTCCAGACATTCTGCCGTGAACGCCCATTGCCGGGCAGAGGTGTCGGGCAGTGCCCAGTAGTCTGGCTCCACAATGTAAAGCGGCAACACCGCACCCAGCCCCGCCGCAAGGCTTAGGGCGGGGTGGTCGTGGGCGCGCAGATCGCGTTTGAACCAAATGAGAACATTCATGGAACATAGAGATAGCGGAGGAATTGGCGCTGTAAAGGGAGGATGCGGCGGAGGCAGTGGCACGGATGGTGGCAATGGGCTGAAATGCTTAGATTATTGAGCTATTGTTCGATGTATTTTTTCTGTGCTTCGGCAGTTTTGCGGGTTGGAATTGTTCGCTTGTATTCATGATTGGGGCGAATCGGGGCCAAGGTGGAAGCCTGGGGCGGGGATATTTGAGCAAATGTGAATGGCTTGGTTGCGCTTGGGGCTTGCGGCGTGAGGGTGAATGGGAAACCTTGCTGGCAAAGGAGACTGCCATGACCGCTCTTGATCCGCGCACTATTCGACTGGCCGATTATCAGCCCTACAGCCATTTGGTGCAGCGGGTAGAGCTGACGTTCCGGCTGCATCCGACGACAACGCGGGTTTTGGCGCGGCTGCATTTGGTGGCCAATCCGGCGGCGGTCGGCGGGCAGGATTTGCGGCTGGATGGCGAGGGGCTGCGGTTGATCTCTTGCGCGGTGGAGGGGCGGGCGGTGGAGCCAAGCCTCGATGCAACCGGTTTGACGCTGGCGCATGGGCTGCTGCCTGCGGGCGCATTTGTGCTGGAAACCGAGGTCGAGATTGCGCCTGAGGGCAATACCGCGCTGGAGGGGCTTTATATCTCGAAGGGCATGTATTGCACGCAATGCGAGGCCGAGGGCTTTCGCAAGATCACCTATTACCCCGACCGCCCTGATGTGATGGCGCGGTTTCGGGTGCGGATTGAAAGCGATCTGCCGGTGCTTTTGTCGAATGGCAATCCGGCCGGGCAGGGCGCGGGATGGGCGGAATGGGATGATCCCTGGCCGAAGCCCAGCTATTTGTTCGCGCTGGTGGCCGGGGATTTGCGCAGCTACCCCGGCGCGTTCACCACGATGGAAGGGCGTGACGTGGCGCCGAACATCTGGGTACGGCCGGGGGATGAGGGGCGTTGTGCCTGGGGGATGCAGGCGCTGAAAGCTTCGATGGCTTGGGACGAGCGGGTGTATGGACGCGCCTATGACCTTGATATCTTTAACATTGTTGCGGTCGATGATTTCAACATGGGCGCGATGGAGAACAAGGGGTTGAATATTTTCAACTCTAAGGCCGTGCTGGCCTCACCTGAAACCGCGACAGATGACGACTTTGCGCGGGTTGAGGCGATCATTGCGCATGAGTATTTTCACAACTGGACCGGTAATCGGATCACTTGCCGCGATTGGTTTCAGCTGTGCCTGAAAGAAGGCTTGACGGTGTTTCGTGATCAGCAATTCTCGGGCGATATGCGCAGCCATGCGGTGAAGCGGATCGAGGATGTGCTGATGCTGCGGGCGCGGCAGTTTCGCGAGGATGGTGGGCCTTTGGCGCATGCGGTGCGGCCTGACAGCTTTGTCGAGATTAACAATTTCTACACCGCGACGGTCTATGAAAAAGGCGCGGAAGTGATCGGGATGCTGAAGCGGCTGGTTGGGGATGCGGATTATGCCCGCGCCTTGGATCTGTATTTTGACCGCCATGACGGGCAGGCGGCGACGATTGAGGATTGGCTGAGGGTGTTTGAAGACACGACCGGGCGCGATCTGGCGCAGTTCAAGCGCTGGTATACCGAGGCTGGGACGCCGCGGGTTTCGGTGACCGAGGATTGGGCGGATGGCACCTATACGCTGACTTTGGCGCAGGTGAACCCGGCCACACCGGGACAAGCTGAGAAGGGCGCGAAGGTTATTCCGGTGGCGGTGGGGCTGTTGAACCCGAATGGCGATGAGGTGGTGGCGACGACGGTGCTGGAGTTGACAGAACTGCGGCAGAGTTTTGCGTTCAAGGGCTTGGCCGCGCGGCCGGTGGCGTCGATCTTGCGGGGATTTTCGGCTCCGGTGGTGCTTGAGCGGTCTGTGCCAGCGGCAGAGCGGGCATTTTTGCTGGCGCATGACACCGATCCGTTCAATCGCGGGGAAGCGGGGCGAAGTCTGGCTAAGGATGTGCTGGCGCGGATGATCGTGGGCGGTGCGGTTCCGGGCGCTGATCTGCTGGACGGGCTGGCGCGACTGGCGTTTGATGAGGGGTTAGATCCGGCGTTCCGGGCGCTGTGTTTGCGGCTGCCGGGTGAAGACGACATGGCCGCGACTTTGCACGCCGCTGGTCATGTGCCCGATCCGGCGCGGATTTATCAGGTACGGCGGGCGCTACATTTGGCCTTGGCGCAAAGGTTGGCGACGGGCTTGCCCGGGTTGGAAATGGCCTGCCGGGTGCCGGGGGCGTTCTCGGCGGATGCGGCGGCTGCGGGCAAACGGGCGCTGCGGTTGGGGGCCTTGGGGCTGCTGGCGAAGTTGGACGGCGGGGCTGGCGCGCGGGCGGCCTATGCTGCGGCGGACAATATGACCGACAGTTTCGGCAGCTTGGCGATCTTATTGGATATCGGCGCAGGGCAGGCTGAACTGGCGGATTTCGCGGTGAAATGGCAGAGTGATCGGCTGGTTTTGGACAAGTGGTTCGCAGTGCAGGTCGCGGCTGCGGCCCCGGATCAGGTGGCGGCGGTGGTGCGGCGCTTGACCGCGCGGCCCGAGTTTGACTGGAAAAACCCCAACCGCTTCCGCGCGGTGATTGGCGCGCTGTCGGGCAATCATGCTGGCTTTCATCACGCATCGGGTGAGAGCTATGCTTTGCTCGCCGATTGGCTGATCAAGCTTGACCCGCTTAATCCGCAAACCGCCTCGCGGATGTCGACGGCGTTCGAATCTTGGCCGCGCTATGATGCGGATCGGCAAGCGATGATGCGCGGCGCATTGCAGCGTATTTTGGCGGCACCGGGGCTTAGCCGCGATCTTTCTGAGATGGCGGGGCGGATGCTCGCTTGACGGGCACCGCGCAATAGGCCTGTTTGCCGGTCCAAGCGGCGATATCGGCGCGGACCTTGGCTTTGCTCATCGGCCCCCAATCGCGGGCGACGCCGCGGTTGCCTTTGCCCGAGACCATGCCGTCGCGGCCGACTTGCCGGGCGATGATTTTGACGGCGCAATCGAGGTTGGCGGCACCGCTTTTGAGTTCGCGGCCGGTGTTCGCCTCGCAGCGATAAGCGTTGGCGGTCTGCGTGGAAATCTGCATCAGCCCGAAATAGCGCCCGGCCCCTGACGCTTTGGCGTTGTAGCCGCTTTCGTATTTCGCCACCGCCGACATCACACCCACCCAAAACGCGCGGCGGTCGTCCATTGAGGCGGTCTCGTAGCCGGGGCACCATGTCGTGATGTCATCGGGGACTTGGGCTGCCAGTTTGCTGTCGTATTTCTCAACCGAGACCAGCGCCGCATTGGTCCAGCTTGCCGCTTCGGGGACGTGATCCCAGCGCATTTTGGGCAAAGCCTCGGCCATCAGGACCGGGGTGAAGCCGAAAAACAGCAGGGAGAAAGCCGCTCCGAAAAGGAAAGTGATCCGCATTCGTCCGTCACAAGTTGCGCCGCACCAGCATGGCGGCCATCCGCGTATCAGGGCGAATCGGGTATCCGGCAAGTTTGGCAGGCGCGCGCGGGCCAATATAGGCAGGTTTCCGCCCGCGTCACCCTTGCAGCAACCGCCCTGTCTGCCTAAACAGGGGGCGAAAACCACGGAGATTATCATGCTTGATCTGTCCTATGAAACGCCAAAACCGAAGCTGATTGCTGGCGTTAAGCATGATTGGGAGCTGGTGATCGGCATGGAAGTGCATGCGCAGGTATCGTCGAATTCCAAGCTGTTCTCGGGGGCATCCACCCAAGTCGGGGCCGAGCCGAACTCTAACGTCGCCTTCGTCGATGCTGCGATGCCGGGGATGTTGCCGGTGATCAACGCGTTTTGCGTCGAACAAGCCGTGCGCACGGGCTTGGGGCTGAAGGCGCAGATCAACCTGCGTTCGGCGTTTGATCGCAAGAACTATTTCTACCCCGATCTGCCGCAGGGCTATCAGATTTCGCAGCTGTATCACCCCATCGTCGGCGAGGGCGAGGTTTTGGTGGAGCTGTCCCCCGGCGTCGCCCGTCTGGTGCGGGTGGAGCGGATTCACCTTGAACAAGACGCAGGCAAAAGTATCCACGACATGGACCCGACGATGTCTTTCGTCGATTTCAACCGCACCGGCGTGGCTTTGATGGAGATTGTCAGCCGCCCCGATATTCGCGGGCCTGAGGAGGCTGCGGCCTATGTCGTCAAGCTGCGGCAAATCCTGCGCTATCTGGGCACCTGCGATGGCAACATGCAGAATGGCAATTTGCGCGCCGATGTGAACGTATCGGTCTGCCGGGTGGGGCAGTATGAGAAATACCAAGCCAGCCAAGACTTTAGCCATCTCGGCACGCGGTGTGAGATCAAGAATATGAACTCGATGAAGTTCATCCAACTGGCGATTGACTATGAAGCGCGCCGCCAGATTGCCATTCTGGAGGATGGCGGTTCGGTCACGCAGGAAACCCGGCTTTATGATCCGGACAAGAACGAAACCCGCTCGATGCGCTCGAAAGAAGAAGCGCATGACTACCGCTATTTCCCCTGCCCGGACCTGCTGCCGCTGGAGATTGAGCAGGCTTGGGTGGATGATATTGCGGCCGCGATGCCGGAGTTGCCGGACGCCAAGAAGGCCCGCTTCATGGGTGACTTTGGGCTGACCGATTACGACGCCAATGTGCTGACCGCCGATCTGGAATCGGCAGGCTTTTTCGAGGCTGTCGCGCAGGGGCGGGATGGCAAGCAGGCGGCGAATTGGGTGATAAACGAGCTGTTTGGCCGTTTGAACAAAGAGGGTAAGGCGATCACCGACAGCCCGGTGTCCACAGCACAGCTGGGTGGTGTGCTTGATC
Source organism: Cypionkella sp. TWP1-2-1b2 (assembly GCF_049896245.1). Classification (NCBI taxonomy): domain Bacteria; kingdom Pseudomonadati; phylum Pseudomonadota; class Alphaproteobacteria; order Rhodobacterales; family Paracoccaceae; genus Cypionkella; species Cypionkella sp. TWP1-2-1b2. Next base: position 24,851 of record NZ_JAFCTX010000016.1, read on the forward strand.
TGATCGCCAAAGGCACACTCAGCGGCAAGATGGCCAAGGATTTGTTTGAGATCATCTGGACGACAGGCGGCGATCCGGTAGAGGTGGCGGCAGCGCGCGGTATGCAGCAGGTCACCGACACTGCTGCGATTGAGGCGGCCTTGGATGCGCTGATCGCGGCCAACCCGGATCAGGTCGAGAAGGCGCGGGTCAATGCCAAGCTGGCGGGATGGTTCACCGGGCAAGTGCTGAAATCGACCGGGGGCAAGGCCAATCCGGCGGTTGTGGGCGCGATGGTGGCGCAGAAGCTGGGGCTTTAATACTGGTTTGGCGGGGTGAACCCCGCCCTACCCAAGCTGACAGAGGGTGGCTTTCGGGCGCCGTTTTGTTTTGCCTGAACCGCCGATTTCGCGCATCTTGCCGAAAACGGGGGCAGCTATGACGGCCATTCTGTATTATTCGCGCAACCCAAACCCGCGCCTCGCTGTGGCCGTGGCGCGGCATTTGGGCGCGGATGTGGTGTTTGAATTTGCCTCGCCGTTTGACCCGGCGCAGAGCGCGAAATTCCGCGCCTTGAACCCCAGCTTGCGCATCCCGATCCTGCTGGAAAACGGTCATTCTTTGTGGGAGGCGGATGCGATTGCCTGCCGCTTGTCGATGCGGGCGGGGTCTAATTTCTGGCGGATGGACGGTGAGATGCCCGAGATGATCCGCTGGATTTCCTGGGGCAAAGCCACTTTCGTGCAGGCCTGCGACGTGGTGTATTTTGAGCGTGGCACCAAGCAGCGCTACGGTTTTGGCCAGATTGACCAAGGTGTGCTGGCGCAGAGCTTGGCGGATTTCCACGAACACGCCGCACAGTGGACCTGCATCTGGTGGGTCGGGATTACCTGCTCGACAGTGGCCTCAGATATGCCGATTTCCGCATGGCAAGCTATCTGGCGTTCAATGATGTGGCTGACCTGCCCATGGCGGAATACCCGCAGATCGACGCATGGTATCGGCGGATTGCCGCGCTGCCTGCATGGGCTGATCCGTTCGCGGGGCTGGATACGCCAGAGTTGCCGCCGGTTGCGGGCAAGGACTAGCTGACTTCGCTCAAATGCCCACTGCATCTTGTGCTGTGGCGAAATCCGCGCGCGGTTGGCAGAATATTCTTTCTGTGATTGGCCTTACCCGGCGTTGTCCCTATTATGCCGCCCATATCTTCAGGAGCGACCCAATGCAGCGTTACGAATACAAAGTGATTCCCGCCCCCCGCCGGGGTGAAAAATCGCGCGGGGTCAAAACCATTGAAGACCGTTTTGCGCTGACCTTGACGGTTGTGATGAACGATCTGGGCCGTGACGGCTGGGACTATGTCCGCGCCGATACGCTGCCAGTTGATGAGCGCGCGGGCTTCACGGGTGGGACAAAAACCAGCTTCCAGAACGTGCTGGTGTTTCGCCGTCTGATCGAGGCTGAGGCCTCGGCGGTGCGACCTCTGCTGGCGTTGGAAGAAATCGCCGCCGTGCCGCGTTTGGGCCCGGCTGAGGTGCCAGTGGGGCCAGCCCCGGCATTGGGGCCAGCGAACGGCCCGGCACCTGCCGCGCCGGGCCTTGCGGCTGAGTGATCAGCCTGCGGCTTTAATCGCCTCGGGCAGGGCGGCTTCAAAGGCCGCGAGGGCGGCCTCATCGCCCAGACTGACGCGGATGCAGCGGTCCAGCGGGGCCACCCCCGGCATCCGCACAAAAATGCCGCGCGCCAGCAGTTCGGCGAGGACTCGGCGGGCATAATCGCCGTCGCGGGTGCAATCCATCGTGATGAAATTGGTGGCCGAGGGGAGCGGGATCAGGCCATTGGCGCGGGCGATGCCGTTCAGGCGGCTGCGGGCAACAGCGACCTTGGCGCGGATTTCGGTCAGGTAGGCTTGATCCTGCAAGGCGGCTAAGGCTGCGGCCTGTGCCACGCGGCCCAGCCCAAAATGGTTGCGCACCTTGTCAAAGGCGGCTGCCAGCGGGGCCGCGGTGATCGCATAACCGACCCGCAGGCCTGCGAGGCCGTGGGCTTTGGAAAACGTGCGCAAGCGGATCAGGTTGGGGGTGTCTGGACTGATCTCGGGTGCTGTGCCATCGGGGGCGAGGTCGATGTAAGCCTCGTCCAGCACCAGCAGGATTTGCTCGGGCAGGTTTGCCAGCAGGTCTTTAATCGACGCGCCGGGATGATGGCTGCCCATCGGGTTGTCGGGATTGGCGAGGTAAAGCATGCGGGCTTGGGTTTGTTGGGCGAGGTCCAGCAGGGCTTGCGGGTCTTCATGATCCGCCTTGTAAGGGGCGCGGTGCAGGGTGCCGCCGTAGCCTGCGACGTGGAAGTTGAAGGTGGGATAGGCACCGAGGCTGGTCACCACCGGGGTGCCCGGCTCAACAATCAGCCGGGCGAGGTAGCCGAGCAAGCCGTCGATGCCTTCGCCGACCACGATGTTATCGGGGGCACAGCCATGGTGCTGGGCGAGGGCGGCTTTCAGGGCGTGGGTCTCGGGGTCGCCATACATCCAGGCATCGGCGGCGGCGGCTTGCATGGCCTTTATCGCGGCGGGAGAGGGGCCGAACAGGCTTTCGTTGGCACCGAGGCGGGCGATGAAGGGGTGGCCCTGGCGGCGCTCTTGCGTCTCGGGTCCGGTGAAGGGGACGGTGGAGGGCAGGGTAATGGCGAGGGGGGTGAGGATGGGGGCTTGCATGGCCCCGATTTGGCGGGATTTTTGCGGGGCTGGCAAGGGGGATTTTGGGGGTGGATAGGGACGGTCCCAACTCGGGACCAAAAAATATTGTGGGATATCATAGGGGTGGGGTGGGCGCGTTAAGGGTTTTTTAATGATTTGAGGGGTTTGGCGGGGTGAACCCCGCCCTACCGCAGAAATTTGCGGCGGGCCTCTTCGGCGATGGCTTGGCGCATTTCGAGTTGCGCGAGTTTCGCCATCGCGGCTTTGCGGGTGTTCTCATCACACAGGGTGGCGAGATGGGCACGTTGGGCTGCGGCTTGTTTCTTCAGGGTGATTTCTTCCGGCAAGATGCCGGCTTCGGCCATGATGCGGAAGCCTATGGCATCTCCCGCACTGACAAAGGCGTCGCCGGGGCGGTCGGGCAGCGGTTGGCCTTCACCCTTCAGGCCTTGCAACTCGCCTTTGGCGCGGGCCTTTGCGATTTGACGTTCGGCAAGTTTATTGAGCCAGGACATAGCGGCCTCCTACGGCAAATGTAGGTGCTTGAGGCGAATGTGGAAAGGGGGCTGTCTGCCCCCTCGCCCTACGGGCTTCCCCCGAGGATATTTATGCCAATGTGAAACTGCGAAGGTCAGTCAATATGGGTTGTCGGGGCGCGCGTGGTGGATCAGCCGATTTCTGCCAGACGTGTCAGCGCGGCTTGCAGTTTGGCGGCTTCATCCTCGCGGGCGCTTAGGTTGGCTTTGGCTTCGTCCACGACTTCTTCGGGGGCGGAAGCCGCGAAGTTGGGGTTGTTCAGGCGACCTTTGAGGCCACCGATTTCCTTCGCCAGCTTGTCCATGGTCTTGGTCAGGCGGGCTTTTTCCTCGGCAATGTCGATGAGACCGGCGAGGGGGATGGCGAAGGTCGCGCCTTCGACTGCGATGGCGATGGAGCCTTTCGGCGCGGGGCCTTCGGAGAAACCGTCGATACGGGCCATGCGTTTGATCAGCGCCTCATTCCGGGCCCAAGCGGTGCGGGCGGCGGGGGAGAGATCGGTCGCGACCAGATCGCATTTCAGACCAACGGGGACGTGGACCTGCGCGCGGGCGGAGCGGATTTCTTCGATCAGGCTGGTGACGAAGCCCATTTCGGTGGCGGCGTCTGTGTTGATCAGTTCTGCGCCGTAGGTCGGCCAATCGGTGTGGACCAAGAGTTTGGCGCGGGTTCCGGTGGTGCCCCATAGGTCTTCGGTGATGAAAGGCATCATCGGGTGCAGCAGGATCATGCTCTGGTCGAGCACCCATGCCATTGTTTGGCGGGTTTCGGGGGCGTCGGGACCGTCGAACAAGGGTTTGGCGAATTCGACATACCAGTCGCAGACCTTGCCCCAGACGAATTTGTAGAGCGCGTCGGCGTTGTTGTCGAAGCGGTAGTCTTTCAGGGCGGCGTTGGCCTCTGCCAAGGCTTTGGCGGTTTCGCCGATGATCCAGCGGTTTGCGGTAGCGGTGGCTTTCGGCGGGGCGGTTTGGGTTTTGTGACCCTCCCACACGCCGTTCATTTCGGCGAAGCGGCAGGCGTTCCACAGTTTGGTGCCAAAATTGCGGTAGCCGGCGATGCGGGCGGTGTCGAGTTTCAGCACGCCGCCGAGCGAGGCCATCGCGGCGTTGGAGAAGCGCAGGGCGTCGGCGCCGAATTCGTCGATGATCTCCAGCGGGTCGATGACGTTGCCGAGCGATTTCGACATTTTCTTGCCCTTGGCGTCGCGGACAAGGCCGTGCAGGTAGACGGTTTTGAACGGCACTTCACCCACCACGGCCAGTTGCATCATCATCATGCGGGCGACCCAGAAGAAGATGATATCGGCCCCGGTGATCAGGGTCGAGGTGGGGAAATACTTTTGCAATTCAGGCGTTTGCTCGGGCCAGCCGAGCGTGCCGATCGGCCAGAGGCCGGAGGAGAACCATGTGTCGAGAACGTCGGGGTCGCGGTAGATGCCTATGCGCAACGTTGTATTTTCGTCACCAACCCAACCGCTCCCCACAGCGCGGGGATGGTTCAGTGGCCGTCCCGCTGCATCCTGAATTTCAGCAAATGCTCGCTCATCTATTTGAACGGTAACTGTCGCTTTTGGATTTTCATTTTCGTGGAAAGCCTTTGCGGCCGCGATTGCGTCAGCTTCGACGGGTGCACAAAACTGGTTTCCATAAAGATCAAACCAAACCGGAATCTGATGGCCCCACCACAACTGGCGCGAGATGCACCAAGGCTCGATATTCTCCAGCCAGTGGAAATAGGTTTTCTCGCCCGATTCCGGGATGATTTTGGTCGCACCCGAGCGCACGGCATCCAGCGCGGGGCCGACGATTTTGGCGGTATCGACGAACCATTGGTCGGTCAGCATCGGCTCGATGACGACGCGTGAACGATCGCCGAAGGGCTGCATGATCTTTTTCGCTTCGACAAACGGTTCGCGCGTCAGGTGTTCGGAGCCGGTCTCGGGGTCGATTTCGGAATGGAGGGTCGAGACGCAGAGGCCAAGCGCGTTGATGTCGGCGATGACTTGTTTGCGGGCCTCAAACCGGTCCAGCCCGCGGTATTTTTCGGGCACGAGGTTGAGGGCATCGACTTCGTTCTCATCGGTGGGCGCGCCTGCGGCGATCTCACGCGCGCGCTTCACCGCGTCGGCATAGGGGGCACCGTCGGCGCGCATCTGGGCGCGGGTGTCCATCAGCCGGTACATCGGCAGGTTGTTGCGCTTGGCGACTTGGTAGTCGTTGAAATCGTGTGCTCCGGTGATTTTCACCGCACCCGAGCCGAAGCTGGGGTCGGGGTATTCATCGGCGATGATCGGGATCAGACGGTCACACAGCGGCAGGTGGACCATCTTGCCGATGATCGCGGCATAGCGCGCGTCAGAGGGATGCACGGCCACAGCACCGTCGCCCAGCATGGTTTCGGGGCGGGTGGTGGCGATGGAGATGTAGTTGCGGACCTCGCGCAGGGTGACGTGGCCTTCGGCGTCTTTCTCAATATATTCATAGCTTTGCTTGTCGGCCAGAATATATTTGAAATGCCACATATGGCCTGCGACCTCGATGTTCTCGACTTCAAGGTCGGAAATCGCAGTTTCAAAATGCGGGTCCCAGTTCACAAGGCGTTTGCCGCGATAGATCAGGCCCTTGTTATACATATCCACGAAAACCTTGATTACGGCGTCGTGGAAATTGCCGTCCTCACCCGCAGGCGCACCGGGCGCGCCCGACATGGTAAACGCCTCACGGTCCCAGTCGCACGAGGCCCCAAGGCGCTGCAACTGGCCGATAATGGTGCCGCGCGATTTGACCTTTTGCTGCCAGACGCGGGCGAGGAATTTCTCGCGCCCCATCTCGCGGCGGCCCGGTTCCTGATGCAAAGCCATATCGCGCTCGGTCACCATTTGGGTGGCGATCCCCGCGTGGTCAGTGCCAACTTGCCAAAGCACATCGTGACCCTGCATGCGGTGCCAGCGGATCAGGATATCCTGCAGCGTGTTGTTGAAGGCATGGCCCATGTGCAAGGACCCGGTGACGTTTGGCGGCGGGATCATGATGGAGAACGCCTCGACTCCGGCCCGCGCATTTGCGCCCGCAGCCCCTACTTTTTCCCTGATCCAAAGATCGGAAATCCGGGCTTCCGCTTCAGTAGGAGAGAACGTCTTTTCCATAGGCATTTTGGGCATCCTTAAAGCTCAGGCTTGCCATATCCAATCGCAGGCCCAAGGCCAAGCGCCAGATGGATTGCTCTTTTGAAAATACTCCCGCCGGAGGCATCACCCGCAGCCCAAAGTGCCACGCATGACGGCGCAAACCCGGCAGCGCGGGCGAGGGGGGGGCTCGATGCCCCCCGAGGCCGCAACTGTTTCAGATCAAGCCGGGCCGACCAGGGCAAACACCGCACCGCTGGGGTCGGTGCAATGGATGATCAGCGCGCCGCCGGGGACTTCGGCGGGGTCGTGCAGCACTTGGCCGCCGCTGGCTTTGACGGTTTTTACCGCGTCGTTCACCGAAGCGGTGCCGAAATACACCGTCCATGTCGCGCGGCCTGCTTTGCCTGCCTCATTGAAGACGCCGCCGATGTCCTGATCGCCCCGCGCAATGATGGTGTAGACCATATCCGGCCCCATTGGCATCGCGCGCGATTGGGTCCAGCCGAACAGCGCGCCGTAGAACGCCAAGGCTGCGGCGGTGTCGGGGGTGGAAAGGTCGTGCCAGTTGCCGTGGCCGGGCTTGCTTTGATCAAACGCACCGCCCGCCGTGCCATCTGCCATAGGCGTAGGTTGCAGGATGCCGAAGACGGCACCTTGCGGATCAATCAGCACCGAAAACCGACCCGTGCCGGGAATATCGGTCGGCGGCACCACCACGGTTGCGCCCAAGTCTTTGGCCTTTGCCGCAGTGGCATCGGCATCATCAACGGCGGTGTAATTGGTCCAAGCCACCGGCATGCCGGGGTCGGGTGCAAACAGCCCCGCCACCATATCGCCATCGCACGACGCCAGCAGATAGGTCATGCCGGGCATGCCGCTGTCGGCCCATGTCCAGCCCAGAAGGCCCGCGTAAAAACCCTTGACGGCATCAAGATCGGGGCTGGCCAGTTCGTACCAGCAGGGCAGACCGTGAAAGGACATCGGAACCTCCGTTGTTTGTTTGATATCAATGTAAGTCCATTCACCACGTCGTTGCAATTTAATTCCCTGCTTGGCGTGGCGGATGCTCGGAAACCTGCCAATCGGAACGGGCGGCGATTGTTCTGGCGGGCTGTGGGGGCGTGGCTTAGGCTGGGCCAGTCCGACTGTGATCGGACGCAGGGCGTGGTGCAAGGTTTGCATAAGACTGATTTGAAGCGCATGCGGTGGTGGTTCAGCTTTCTGAAGGCAAGCTTGTTTGGCGTGGCGGTCTTGGCTGTGATGATATTTCTTATCGCAAGTCCTGTGATCCACGACCTGCGATCGGGCTGGGAATTACGATTCAACGGTGTGGACACGACCGGACAGGTCACGCGCCTATGGCACCAAGGAAGCGGCAAAAACCGTGAAATGTTTGTTGCTTACGCGTTTAACGTCGACGGGCAGCGCTTTATCGGTGAAAACGCGGTGGATGATACGCTGTTCTGGTCTTTGTCTAACGGTGACGCCATTGCGCTGCGCTATGGCGCGGATGGTCCGCAGCTTTCCGTGATCACTATTTTCGGCGAACATCGCGGGTTGCGAGCATTGGCGCTCTGTCTATTGTTCTTGGTGGTTCTGGTGTTCCTGCTCGCAGCGCTGTCGAGTAAGATAGAGGCTTCGTATCGCATGACATATCTGCTCAGGGTCGGCATGCGACGCTCGGCTGTGGTGATCCGTTATGCCAACGCTCCCGGCTTTTCCGATGGCAGCCTTTCCAGCATCTTGTGGCAAGACGAGACCGGCGCGGCGGGACAAAGCCGGATGATGACCGCAACCCGCTTGCCCAATCTTGGCGCAAAGATCACGATTTACACTGATCCAGAGCACAAATTGCCCACCATATGGGATGGCGAGTTTGGCAAACCCTAAACCGCCCTGTCCAACCTCGTGCTCAGATGGATCAAACTTTCCGAGGATTTCACCCCGGTCAACGCGCCGATCTGGTCCAGCACCTGATCCAGCAGCTGCGTGTTGCTGGCTGCGATTTGCAGCAGCAGATCGAAGCGGCCTGAGGTGGTGAACACCCGCTCGACCTCGCCTATGCCCTTGAGACGGGTGAGAATTGCGGCCTGGCTGCGCGGCTCGATGGTCAGCAGCACGCTCGCCCGCAGCCGGCCTTGGCGGGCGGCTTCGCCCAGTTTCAAGGTGTAGCCCGCGATGACGCCCGAGGTCTCTAACCGCTCCAACCGGGCCTGAATGGTGGAGCGTGCCACCTTCAAACGCCGCGCCAAAGTCGCCACCGACATGCGTGCATCCGCCCCCAGCAGGGTCAGAATGTTGCGATCCAGCTCGTCCATGCAATATGTATCCTTTTTTGGTTATTATAACGAAGAAATCAGACATTTATATAGTTTTGTTCGGTGAAGTTGTACCTCATATGCGGCATCCTAAGTTGCAGGAAAAGGGCGGCTCATACGCACCTGGCCTGGTTGGAAAACCTTGCTGGTGCCCTGAGCAAACGCTGCCCTTGAAAGGCAACGAATGGGACTCGCATCTTGTTGGCAGAAAGGAATACGCCGATGGGACTGTCCAAAACGATCTGGACCAATCCGACCGAATATCTGCGCAATCAGCAGCCGGAGAATCCCGTGCTGTTTTTTGCACCGCAGGCCATCCAGGCGGTCGCCCGTAAATTTCTCGATGGATTTCCGGGGCTTGTGACCTATGCGGTCAAGTCGAACCCCGGTGAGGAAGTCATCGAGAACCTGATCGCCGCGGGCGTCAAAGGTTTTGACTGTGCCTCGCCGTTCGAGATCGACCTGATCCGGCGTTTGGCGCCTGATGCGGCGATCCATTACAACAACCCGGTTCGGTCGCGGGCCGAGATCGCGCATGCGGTGGCACGTCAGATCAAATCTTACTCGGTTGATTCGGCAAGCGAATTGGCCAAGCTGGTCGAGATGGTGCCAACCGACAACTGTGAGATTTCGGTGCGCTTCAAATTGCCGGTGGCGGGCGCTGCCTATAACTTCGGGGCCAAGTTTGGCGCGACCGAAGATGTGGCGGTGGACTTGCTGAAAGTGGTGGCGGCGGCGGGCTTTATCGCCTCGATCACCTTCCACCCCGGCACGCAATGCACCGATCCGGCGGCTTGGGCGTCTTACATCCGTGAGGCTGCGGTGATCGCTGCCCGTGCGGGCGTGAAGATCGCGCGGCTGAACGTCGGCGGCGGCTTCCCGAGCCACCGTGCCGAAGGCGTGGCCCCGCAGCTTGACGCGACCTTCGCCACCATCGACCGGGTTGCGACCGAGGCATTCGGGGCCGATCGCCCGATGCTGATCTGCGAACCGGGGCGTGCGATGTGTGGCGATGCCTTCACTTTGGCTGCCAAGGTGAAGGCCGTGCGCGACGATATGCATGTGTTCCTGAACGACGGCGTCTATGGCTCGCTGTTTGAGCTGGGCCAGATCGGCATCATCGACCGTATCGCGGTGCTGTCGCCGGAAGGCCAGCGTCGCACGGGGGCAATCCTGCCACGGATCTGCTTTGGGCCGACCTGCGATTCGGTGGATCGTCTGCCGGGTGACATTCCGTTCCCGGCCGACATTGCCGAGGGCGATTATGTCATCGTGCATGGCATGGGGGCCTATTCGACGGTGACCAACAGCCGCTTCAACGGCTTTGGCGAATTGGGTCTGGTGACCGTGCTGTCACAAAAGCTTTAACTTCGCCGTAATCTCGTTAACCTACGCTCTCGGCAGGGAAACTTGCCGAGAGCGTTTTGTTTTCGGAGCTTCAGGAGGCGGAACTGTCACTGCTCAGCCGGATCAGACATTGGTGGCGCGGTCAGCCAACCGTTGAGATCGAACCCGCAGCACCACCCTTGCCGGGGCGCAAGCGCGGGGTGGTCGATCATGTGATCATTCTGGATGGCACACTCTCGACGCTGGAGCCGGGCCAAGAGGGGAATTGTGGCCTGATTTACAAGCTGTTGACCGAACATGGCCGCTCGGCACATCGCACGGTGTATTACGAGCCGGGTATTCAATGGCAGGGCTGGCGCAAGGGGATGAACCTGATCCAAGGCCGCGGCATTAACCGCCAAATCCGCCGCGCCTATGGCTGGCTTGCCAGCCATTATCGCGAAGGCGACCGGATTTATCTGATCGGCTATTCGCGCGGCGCGTTTGCGGTGCGGTCTTTGGCCGGGGTGATTGACCGGGTGGGGCTGCTAAAGCGCGAACATGCGACAGAACGCGGGGTGACTTTGGCGTACCGCCACTACCGCCATGACAGCCATCCGCGCGCCAGTCAGGCGTTCTCGCATCGGTTTTGCCATCTGGAGGCGCCGATTCAGATGGTCGGGGTGTTTGACACCGTCAAGGCTTTGGGGCTGCGCCTGCCGCTTCTATGGATGCTGACCGAGCAGCAGCACCAGTTTCACAACCACCATCTGGGCAGTTCTATTCGGCATGGATTTCATGCGCTGGCGATGGATGAGACCCGTGCTGTGTTCGCGCCGGTGTTGTGGGACTGTCCTCCGGGTTGGGAAAGCGATGTGCAGCAGATGTGGTTTCGCGGCGCGCACGGCGATATCGGCGGCATGATTGGGGATGATGCGGCAGCCCGGCCCTTGGCGAATATCCCGCTGGTCTGGATGCTGGAGCGGGCGGAAAGCGTCGGGTTGGAGTTGCCTAGTGGCTGGCGGGCGCGGTTTCCCTGCGATCCGGCTGCCCCGATGGTGGGCACGATGCGCGGCTGGGGCATGTGGTTTCTGCTGCGCCACAGGCGGGTGATCGGGCGCGATCCGTCCGAGCAGGTGCATCCTTCGGCGCAGCAGGTGCGGCGGGCGGGGTGGCTGCCATGGCCACTGGCGCGCGGGCGCTAAACGCTTTGGCTTAGCCGCCGTTTTGGCTTAGCCGCCGTTTTGGCTTAGCCGCCGTTTTGACTTTGCCGCCGTTTTGACTTTGCCGCCGTTTTGACTTTGCCTCTGGGGGTTTGATCAAATAGCTTGGGCTAAAATGGAGAGCCCAAGATGCGCAAAGTAACCGTTGCCGCCACGCAATTCGCCTGTTCATGGGATTTGCCCGCCAATTTGGATCGGGCCGAGGCTTTGATCCGGGATGCGGCAGGTAAAGGCGCGCAAGTGGTTCTGATTCAAGAGCTTTTTGCCGCCCCCTATTTCTGTATTGAGCAGTTGCCGCAGTATTTCGCGCTGGCGGCTCCGTTGGCAGGGCATCCTTTGATCGCGCGATTCTCTGACCTTGCGCGGGAATTGGGCGTGGTGCTGCCCTGTTCGTATTTTGAAAAGGCCGGGCAGGCCTATTTCAATTCGATGGCGATGATTGATGCCGATGGCCGTGTTTTGGGCAACTACCGCAAGACCCATATTCCGCAAGGGCCGGGCTATGAGGAGAAGTTCTATTTCTCGCCGGGCGATAGCGGCTATCGGGTGTGGGATACCAGTTTTGGCCGGATTGGGGTTGGAATTTGCTGGGATCAGTGGTTCCCGGAATGTGCGCGCTCGATGGCGTTGATGGGGGCCGAGATGTTGCTCTATCCGACCGCGATTGGCTCCGAGCCGCCGAGCCCCGGCTATGACAGCCAACCGCATTGGGAGATTTGTATGCGCGGCCATGCCGGGTCTAACATCATGCCGGTGATCGCCTCAAACCGGATCGGGCGCGAAGTAGCACCGGGTGGCCGGGAGGTGACGTTCTATGGCAGCAGTTTCATCTCGGACCACACCGGGCAGTTGCTGGCCAAAGCGGGGCGAGAGGCCGAGGCGGTGCTGACAGCGACGTTTGATCTGGACGCGATTGCTGATTTGCGCAGTTCGTGGGGTTTGTTTCGGGATCGGCGGCCTGAGACGTATCGGGCAGTGGCGAGCCTTGATGGATCAGCCTAGCTGGGTATAGGCCCAGACGAGGCCAAGCAGAATCGGTTGGTGAATGAGGTAGATCAGCAGGCTGTGTTGACCGGGGCAGCTGAGGATTTGCACCCATCTGCCCGAGGGTTTGCCAGTGAGCGCCGCCCAAAGCCCGGTTTGGCTGCCGAGCTTGCCCAAGGCGATGCCTGATAGAACTGCGCCGAACCACGGGAAGATCGGCTCAAAATCCATCGTTGTCGCGGGCTCCAAGCTAAGGCCGATGAAGCGCAGCAGGGGAGTGGTCAGGGCCTGGGTGTGCCAGTGGTAGCTGCCATAAACGAACAGGGCAGCGAGGGCGGCGGTTGCGACTGCGGGCAGGCGCAGGGTCAGCAGGCCGAGCAGGCTATACAGGGCGATGGCGTGCAAGATACCGAAATAGACGTAGAATTCCGGCATCGCGATACGGGTCGCGATACTGACCAGCAGCGCCGCCGCGGCGATTTTGCCGAATCTGCGCCAGAACGCGGGCCAGCGGATGGCTTGGCCATGCGCCAGCCAAAGGCCCACGCCGGACAACAACAGGAAGCTGCCCGCGACGATGCGGGCGTGGAAATAGAAGGTGGGGGTCAGGGCGTATTCGTAGGGGATCAGCCCGAACATCAGCAGATCATAGCTGAAATGAAAGGCCGCCATGCCGATCAATGCCAGCGTGCGGGCGAGATCAAGCAGCGGAATACGGTTGGTTTGCGGCATCGGCACCCTCAAAATTCAGGGATACGTCGCAGTTTGCCCGCGAAGTGGCAAGGGCGGCTTGCGCCGCCCTTGGGTGGTTTAGCGATGTTTCACGTCCACATAATCGCGCTGCTTTTCGCCGATGTAAAGCTGACGCGGGCGGCCGATCTTTTGGTTTTTCTCGGCGATCATCTCTTTCCACTGCGAAATCCAGCCAACGGTGCGCGAAATCGCGAAGATCGGCGTGAACATCGAGGTTGGGAAGCCCATCGCATCAAGGATGATGCCGGAATAAAAATCGACGTTGGGATACAGCTTTTTCGAGATGAAATAATCATCCGACAACGCGATCCGCTCCAGTTCCTTGGCGACTTGCAGGGTCGGGTTGTTGTGGATGCCCAGAAGCTCCAGAACTTCATCCGCCGATTCCTTCATCACCGTGGCACGGGGATCGAAGTTTTTATAGACGCGGTGGCCAAAGCCCATCAGGCGGAAGCCCGAGTTCTTGTCCTTGGCCTTGGCGATATATTCCGGGATACGGTTGACAGTGCCAATTTCGCGCAGCATCTCTAAGCAGGCCTGGTTCGCGCCGCCATGCGCCGGACCCCAAAGACAAGCGATGCCAGCGGCGATACAGGCGAAGGGGTTGGCGCCCGACGAGCCCGCCAGACGCACGGTCGAGGTCGAGGCGTTCTGTTCATGATCGGCGTGCAGCATCATGATCCGGTCCATCGCCTTGGCGAGAATCGGGTTCACATGATAATCTTCCGCCGGAACAGCAAAACACATGTTCAGGAAATTGCCCGAGTAGGACAGAGAATTCTTCGGATAAACAAAGGGTTGCCCGACCGAGTATTTATAGGCCATCGCGGCAATCGTCGGCAGCTTGGCGATCATGCGGATGGCGGCCACTTCGCGCTGCCATTCATCGTTAATGTCCAAGCTGTCGTGATAGAACGCTGACATCGCGCCGACCACGCCGACCATGGTGGCCATCGGATGCGCGTCACGCCGGAAGCCGCGGAAGAAGTTGTGCATCTGTTCATGCACCATGGTGTGCCGGGTCACCCGGCCTTCAAAATCAGCCAGTTGCGAAGCATTCGGCAGCTCGCCATAGAGCAGCAGGTAGCACATTTCGAGATAACTCGATTTGTTCGCCAGCTGTTCAATCGGGTAGCCGCGGTGCAACAGCTCGCCCTTATCGCCGTCGATATAGGTGATCGCGCTTTCGCAAGCGGCGGTCGAAGTGAAGCCGGGGTCAAAGGTAAAGACATCAGCTTGATCATAAAGCTTGCGGATATCAACAACATCCGGGCCCAGAGTGGGCGAGTATACCGGCAGGTCGTAGGATTTTCCGTCAAGGCTTAGCGTGGCAGTCTTGGTCTGTTCAGCCATCTTTCATCCCCCAATTAAAGCCATCCCTACGGCAGAGGGCGGCCTTGCGTTCCGGTTCGGCAGGGGGCGGGCGGATCAGGCCGCCGCATCCTCCAGCCGGGCAATCGTCTCATCCTGACCGATGACCAGCATCATGTCATACACACTCGGCGTCACAGTGCGCCCCGCCAAGGCCGCGCGCAGGGGGCTGGCAAGTTTGCCAAAACCGATCCCGTTTTCTGCGGCAACTTGGTTAAGGATCGGCTCCAACGCGTCCTTTGTCCAGCTAACATTTTGCAGCTGCGGCGTCAATGTTTTCAGTATACCACGGGATACCGTATCCAGGGATTTGGCCGAAGCGTCATCAGGTTGGACCGGGCGGGAAATCAGCGCAAAGTGAGCCTTTTCAAGAAGTTCCGGGAAAGTCTTCGCGCGGTCTTTCACGCAGTAGAGTGCGGATTCAAGCAGGGTGTTCTGCGCATTTGTCAGCGCAGGTTTGCCTGCCGCGACCAGATAGGCAGTCAATTCATGCAGCAGTGCAGCATTTTCGCTCATCGCGATATGATGGCCGCAGGTGTTTTCCAGCTTTTTGAAATCCAGCCGCGCGGGTGAGCGGCCGATGCCACCCAGATCAAACATCTGCAGCGCCTCAGCGGTTGTGAAAATCTCGGCATCGCCATGCGCCCAGCCAAGACGGGTCAGGTAGTTGCGCATTCCGGCGGCGGGATAACCCATCGCCTGATATTCCTCAACGCCCGTCGCGCCGTGGCGTTTCGACAATTTCTTGCCATCCGGGCCATGGATCAGCGGAATATGCGCCCAGACAGGAATTTCCCAGCCCATCGCATCGTAGATCATCTGCTGGCGCGCCGCGTTGTTCAGATGGTCATCCCCGCGAATGACATGAGTGACGCCCATGTCGTGATCGTCGACCACCACGGCCAACATATAGGTCGGTGTCGCATCAGAACGTAAACAAATCATATCATCGAGCGAAGAATTCTGGATCACCACGCGGCCCTGCACGGTGTCGTTGATGATCGTCTCACCCGTGCGGGGGGCCTTCATGCGGATGACGTAAGGCGCGTCGGGGAAGGTTGCCGGATCAGCGTCGCGCCACGGGCTTTGGAACACGGCGTAACTTCCACGCGCCTCGGCTTCGGCGCGGAAGCTTGCTATTTCTTCCTGCGTGCTGAAGCACTTATAGGCGGTACCGCGCGCCAGCATCGCGTAGGCAACCTCGGCGTGACGGTCTTTGCGGTCAAACTGGCTGACTACATCGCCATCCCAATCAAGACCCAGCCAGGTCAGGCCGCGCAGGATAGCGGCGGTGGCCTCGGGGGTGGAACGCTCGCGGTCGGTGTCCTCAATCCGCAGCAGGAATTTGCCGCCGCGGCCGCGCGCGTAAAGCCAGTTGAACAAAGCCGTGCGACCGCCGCCGATGTGCAGATAGCCGGTGGGCGAGGGGGCAAAGCGGGTGACAACTGGGCGGGACATGTGGGGTTAACCTTTCAGAAACCTTATCGGCAGTAGGATCGCGGCAGCTTTAGGCAAATGCGGGGGGCAAAACAAGGTGGTGGGGCGCCCGGGGAACTTTCTGAACATGTTGCTGTGGCCGATGCACGCGCTGGCAGAAGCGCGCGGGCTGCTGTTTGCGTGGGTGCCTGTGTTTCTGGGTTGCGGCATTGCTGCATGGTTTGCGCTGCCGTTTGAGCCGGATTTGGAATTCTATGCGGTTTGCGCGGGCATTTTTCTGGCGCTGATCGTGCTGCATCGCTTTGGGGCGGAGCTGTGGCATCCGCCGCTGGTGGCACTGGCTTGCGTGCTGGTGGGGCTGATGGCGGCGGGCTTGCGCGCGCATATGGTCGCCGCCCCGATGCTGGAGCAGCGCTACTATGGTGCTGTGCAGGGGCGGGTGATCAATATAGATCGCTCGCAATCGGACGCGCTGCGGATCACCTTGGATCAGGTCGTGCTGCAGGATTTTTCCCCGGCGAAAACACCGCTGAACGTGCGGATTTCCCTGCATGGACAGGATGTTGGCTTTAATCCGGGGCAGGTGGTTTTGCTGACGGCCTCGCTGGCCGCACCCGAGGGGCCTGCCGAACCCGGCGGTTTTGATTTTCGTCGCATGGCATATTTTCAGCAGCTGGGGGCGGTGGGGTATACGCGAAGTCCGGTTTTGCTCTGGGCCGAGGCCGCCCCCGGCACGCAAGCGATCAACCGGCTGCGCACCGATATCACCCGCGCGATGATTGCGGCGGTGCCGTCAGAGGCGGGGGCGTTTGCGACTGGGGCGATGACCGGGGATCGCTCAGCGATTTCCTTGGATACGGTGCAGGCGCTGCGCGATTCGAACCTTGCGCATTTGCTGGCGATTTCGGGGATGAATATGGCATTTATCACCGGGTTTGTGTTCGCCCTGCTGCGCTACGGGCTGGCGCTGATCCCACCCGTGGCGCTGCGGGTGAACTCGAAAAAGGTCGCGGCGGTGGCGGCGTTTGCGGTGGCGTTGTTCTATTTGCTGCTGTCGGGGGCGAATGTGGCAACGGTGCGGGCGTTTTTGATGGTCTGCGTGATGCTCGGCGCGGTGCTCTTGGACAGGCGCGGCTTGACCATGCGCTCGGTGGCGCTCGCGGCGGTGATCTTGCTTTTGGCACAACCCGAAAGCCTGCTGGAGCCGGGGTTTCAGCTGTCTTTTGCCGCAACCGTGGTGCTGATTGCGGGGTTTTCGTCCTTGGATCGGCAGATCTTGCGCGAAAAGCTGCCGCGCTGGCTGATGCCGGTGTTCACCTTGGTGCTGACCTCGGTGCTGGCCGGGATTGCGACCGCGCCCTTTGCGGCGGCGACGTTCAATCGGTTTACCGATTACGGCTTGCTCGCCAATCTGCTGACCGTGCCGATGATGTCGGTGCTGATGGCGGCGGGTGCTGTGGCGGCGCTGCTGGCCCCGATTGGTCTGGCTGGCCCGGCCTTGTGGGTGATGGAGCAGGCGGGGCGCTGGATTCTGTTTATCGCGTATTGGGTGGCAGGGCTGGAAGGGGCGGTGACGCCGATCGTGCAACCGGGGCCCTGGGTGATGCCGCTGATTACTTTGGCCGGAATATGGGCTGTGCTTTGGCGCGGGCGGGCGCGTTGGGCAGCAGCGGTGCCGTTGGTTTTGGGACTGGCGCTGTGGGCCAGCACCACGCGGCCCAGTTTGCTGATTTCCAGCGATGGCGCGTTGGTTGGGTTGATGAGCGCGCAGGGCCGGGCGCTGTCGGTGGCGCGTGGTGCGGGGTTTACCGCCGAGAACTGGCTGCAAGACGATGGCGATTTGGCTGTGCAGGCAGAGGCTTACGCAAGGACGGGGTTTTCAGGGCCAAAGGGCGCGCGGGCGTTTGAATTCGACGGTTGGCGCGGGGTCGCTTTAAGCGGCAAGGCGGCGGGAGAGGCTTTGGTCGCTGCCTGCGCACAGGCCGATCTGGTGGTGATGCCCGCGGCGGTGGCGCCTGTTGTCGCTACGCCGAAGGATTGCATCATCATTGATCGCAAAATGCTGGATCAGACCGGGGCTTTGGCTCTTTCTGTGCAAGACAGTCGATTGATTCTCAAGCCAACCCGCGCTGCCCAACGTATCTGGATGGCAGACAAACCGATCTGGCAAGACCGCAGCCTTGCCAAACCGCGCGCGTTATTGGCAGCTCAGTAGCTGCGGATCAGACCGACAAGACGGCCCTGAACCTTCACCATATGATCGGGAAACACACGGGTTTCGTAGGCGGGGTTTGCTGCCTCAAGCGCGATCATGCTGCCACGACGACGGAAGCGCTTCAGCGTGGCTTCAGCATCCTCCACCAAGGCGACAACGATATCGCCGTTTTCAGCGGTGATCTGTTCGCGGATCACCACGATGTCGCCGTCGTTGATTCCAGCCTCGATCATCGAATCGCCTTTAACTTCAAGCGCATAGTGTTGGCCGTTGCCAGAAAGCATCGACCCCGGCACCGCCACATGATGCGAAATATGCGAAATCGCTTCAATCGGCACACCGGCGGCGATCCGACCCATCATCGGGATTTCCAGTGCGTAGATGCCTGCAATCGGCATCGCTTCGCGTGGCGGATCGACCTTGTCGCCCTTGATCAGTTTTGGTGAGAAGCCGGGTTTTTCCATCGCTTCGGGAAGTTTCAGAATTTCCAAGGCCCGCGCGCGGTGGGCGAGGCGGTGGATGAAGCCGCGCTCCTCCAATGCTGTGATCAAACGGTGGATGCCAGATTTCGAGCGCAGATCCAGCGCATCTTTCATTTCATCGAAAGACGGCGGCACACCGTCTTTATCCATGCGGGTTTTGATGAAATCCAGAAGTTCCAGTTGCTTACGCGTCAGCATTTCCCAGCCCCTATGCAGGTGTTGTTGCTATGTTCTGCCCGCGTTCTTGCTTTGTGTCAAGCGGTTTGCAGCGCTGCGCTAGATTGCGATGTAGTTCGCCATCTCACCTGCCGCGCGCGGCCCGTCGCCCATCGGGCGGATCAAAAGCGCGTTCGCCTCGGTCAGAATCGTCAATAGCGCGGAATCCTGACGCTCAAAAGCGGTCACTGTGGGCTTGCCATCCTCAACCGTAAGCCGCGCGCGCATATAGTGGTCGCGCGGGCCGTTGGCGGGTTGGTCGGCCCCCAGGCGGGCGCTGAGAATCTGCGGTTTCGGTGGCAAGCCCAGCATGGCTTTCAGCATCGGCACCAGGAACAGATGGCCGCAAACTATGGCGGACACCGGATTTCCGGGCAGGCCAAGCATCGGGATTCCCAAGACTTTCCCGGCCATCAGCGGCTTGCCGGGACGCATGGCGATTTGCCAGAAGGCGCGCTCTAAGCCCAGATCGGTGGCAACTTTGCCGACGAGATCATGGTCGCCTACGGACGCTCCGCCGATGGTAACGATCAGGTCAGCGCCTTCTGTCAGCGCGAAAACCGCGCGCAAGCTGGCTTCGGTATCGCGGGCAATCGGCAGCATCCTGGCTTCCCCGCCCGCCGCTTCGACCATCGCGGCAAGGGCGAAGGTGTTCGACGCGATGATCTGGTCGGGGCCGGGGGATTCGCCGGGCATCACCAACTCGTCTCCAGAGGCGATCAGGGCTACGATGGGGCGGCGGCGGACGGTGACTGCGGCCACATTCATCGCGGCCAACAGGGCGAGGTCGTTGGGGCGCAGCAGGCGCGGGGACAGGGTTTGGCCGCGCACAAAATCCTGGCCGCGCGGGCGGATGTTGTCGCCGGGTTTGGCAGGCGTGTTCAGGATGATTTTATCGCCGTCGCGGCTGATGTCTTCCTGGATGGCGACACTTACGCCGCCTTCGGGCAATGGCGCGCCGGTGAAAATGCGGATGGCTTGGTGCGGCGCGATGGAACCTTGGAAGCCGTGGCCTGCGCCGGCTTCGCCGATCACGCTGAAGCTTTCGCCGGGGGTGGCGGGGCGGCCCAAAGCGTAGCCGTCCATCGCAGCGGCGTCAAAGGGGGGTTGGGTTAATTGCGCAGTGGCGGCGGTCGCCATGACACGGTTGTTGGCGCGGCGCAGTGGCAGGATTTCGGTATCAGTGGCGGCCGCGAGGGCGATGCAGCGGGCAAGAGCATCTTCAACTGAAATCACAGCTTTGCCTCATAAAGTCCTGATTTTCCACCATCTTTCAGGATCAGGTGGATGCCTTCGATCGACATGGATTTCTCTACCGCTTTCACCATGTCGTAGATGGTCAGGCAGGCGATGGACACAGCCGTCAGCGCCTCCATCTCGACGCCAGTTTGACCGCTGGTTTTCACTGTAGCCTCAATCACAATTCCCGGAAGGCTGGGGTCGGGTGTCAGATCCAGCGAGACTTTGGTGATCGGCAGAGGGTGGCACAGAGGGATCAGATCGGCGGTTTTCTTCGCGGCCATGATGCCCGCCAGACGCGCGACGCCCAGCACATCGCCCTTTTTGGCGCGGCCTTCGGTGATCAGCGCGAGGGTTTCCACTGACATTTTCACCGCACCCCGCGCCACGGCAATTCGCGCCGTTACGGCTTTGTGCGACACGTCAACCATATGGGCACGGCCTTGGTCGTCGAAATGCGTGAGGCCAGCTTCTTGGCTCATACCCCGGCTTCTGAGGTTAAGGGCTTGGTGAGGATAGCTTTTGTAGCGGCAGTCACGTCGTCTTGCCGCATCAAAGCTTCGCCGATCAGGAAGCAGCGCGCGCCATAGGCGGCCACGTCGGCAAGGTCGGCGGGGGTGAACAGGCCGGATTCCGAGACGATCAGGCGGTCGTCCGGCACATAGCGGGCGAGTTGGCGGGTGGTCTCCAGCGTCACCTCAAACGTATGGAGATTGCGGTTGTTGATGCCCATCAGCGGCGATTTCAAGAGGCACGCACGGTCGAGCTCGGTTCGGTCGTGGACTTCCAGCAGCACATCCATGCCGTGCTCAAAGGCGGCGGCTTCCAACTCAGCCGCTTGGGCATCGGACAACGAGGCAAGGATGAGCAGGATGCAATCGGCGTGCAGGGCGCGGGATTCGACAACCTGGTAGGGATCGTAGAGGAAATCTTTGCGCAGGCAGGGCAGGGTTGTGGCCTGTGACGCCTCGGTCAGGAATGTGTCATTGCCTTGAAAGCTGGGCGCGTCGGTCAGCACCGAAAGACAGGTCGCGCCGCCTGCTTCGTACGCTTGTGCAAGTTCGGTCGGATTGAAATCAGCGCGGATCAAACCCTTGGAGGGGCTGGCTTTTTTGATCTCGGCAATCAGGCCATAGCCCGAGATTGCGGCATCCGACAGCGCTTTCGCAAAGCCACGCGGAGGTGGTGCCGCACGGGCGGCTTGCTCTAGGTCTGCCAGCGGCACTTGGGCTTTGCGGTCGGCAATTTCGTCCAGCTTATAGGCTTTGATGCGGTCGAGGATTGTGGTCATTTTGGGCCCTTTGTTGCGGAGTCGTAGAAGGTGCTCATTGGCCTTGGCAGGCCGCTTCGCGCGTGCGCGGATCGCCCGTCAGGGAGGCACGCGCGCTAGAGATTTGTCAGACGCTTCAGCGCCTCGATTTTGCCGCGTGCGGCGCCAGAGTCGATGGAAACACGGGCGACTTCAACGCCTTCTTTCAAGCTAACTGCTTTGTCGGCCACCACAAGGGCAGCAGCGGCATTCAGCAGGACCGCATCGCGGAAGCCGCCTTTTGCGCCATCGAGCAGGGCGCGGAAGGCGACGGCATTTTCAGCCGGGGTGCCGCCCATGATCGCCTCGAACGGGTAGACCGGCAGGCCTGCGTCTTCGGGGTGCAGGGTGAATTCGCGCACAGCCCCGTTTTCAAGGGCGGCGACGGCGGTGGGGGCTGCGATGGAAATCTCATCCGAACCATCGCCACCATGCACCAGCCAAGCCTTTTCCGAGCCCAAAGCCAGCAGGGTCTCGGCCATCGGGCGGATCAGGCTGGCGGAAAACGCGCCCGTCAGCTGGCGTTTAACGCCGGCCGGGTTGGTCAGCGGCCCGAGGATATTGAAGATCGTCCGCGTGCCCAACTCGGCGCGCACCGGCATGACGTGGCGGGTGGCGGGGTGGTGCATCGGGGCCATCATAAAGCCGATGCCAGCCTCGTTCAGGCAACGCTCCACCACATCTGCACCGACCATGACGTTGAGGCCCATCTCGGTCAGAGCGTCGGCAGCCCCGGATTTCGACGACAGGTTGCGGTTGCCGTGTTTGGCGACCACAACCCCTGCGCCTGCGACCACAAAGGCGGTCGCGGTGGAGATGTTCAGCGTGCCCTTGCCATCGCCGCCGGTGCCGACAATGTCGATCGCCCCCGCAGGCGCGCGCACCGCGTTGCATTTGCTGCGCATGACGCTGGCTGCGGCGGCATATTCATCCACCGTCTCGCCGCGTACCCGCAGCGCCATCAGGAAGCCGCCGACTTGCGCGGGGGTGGCGGCACCGTCAAACAGCGCGCCGAACGCCGCCTCGGCCTCGGCGCGGGTCAGGGCGCGGCTGGCGGCAATACCGATCAGCGGTTTGAGAATATCGCTCATGCCGGGGTTTTCGCGCGGGCTGCGTCGAGGAAATTCTTCAGCAGGTGGTGGCCGTGTTCGGATGCGATGGATTCGGGGTGAAACTGCACGCCTTCGATCAGTTTTTCTTTGTGGCGCAGGCCCATGATGGTGCCATCTTCCAGCCAAGCGGTGACCTCAAGGCAATCGGGCAGGGTTGCTTTCTCGACCACCAGCGAATGATAGCGGGTGGCCAGAAACGGCGAGGGCAGGTCGCGGAACATGCCGCCGCCCTTGTGGTGCATCGCACCCATCTTGCCATGTACGATTTCGTGGCAGCGGATGACTTTGCCGCCGAAGGCCTCACCAATCGTCTGGTGCCCGAGGCAGACCCCCAGCAACGGCACATCGGCCATCGCGGCGGCTTTGGTTAGCGGCACGCAAATACCTGCCGAAGCCGGATCACAGGGGCCGGGCGACAGCACGATAAGCTCTGGCCGCATGGCAAGCGCGTCTGCGACCTGCATCGCATCATTGCGCACGACGCGCACATCTGCGCCCAACTCGCCCAAGTAATGCACAAGGTTGTAGGTAAAGCTGTCATAGTTGTCGATGAGCAGAAGCATCTTGCAGGGTCCGGACGGAAAAGGGGATGAAGGCGGCGGCGGTTAGGTTTATAGAGAGGCAAAGCGAGCAGGCCGCCGTCGTGGATCGAGTTTTAGATCGGCTATAGATGGGCCTAGCGGCAAAGCGGCGTCAAGGGCAACTGGCGCTCATAATGGGTGGAGACAGGTATGATCCGGAATTTCGTGACAGGGATCGTCGTGGGTGGCGTGGTTGCGGGGGCTGGGCTGGGGGTTGTCTCGCAGCTGACGCCGCTGCCGCAGGGACGGGTGCAGGTGGCGGCGGATCAGAGCAAACCTGTGGGGGTCGCGCCAGAGGGCGCAATGATGCCGAAGCCAGAGGCGGTGAAGCCTGCGCCAACGGATGCGGCTGACGTGCCCGCACCAAAGGCGATGACCGCACCAAAGGCGGTGCCCGCACCAGAGGCGGTGCCCGCACCAGAGGCGATGCCCACACCAGA
This sequence comes from Cypionkella sp. TWP1-2-1b2, assembly GCF_049896245.1. Lineage (NCBI taxonomy): Bacteria > Pseudomonadati > Pseudomonadota > Alphaproteobacteria > Rhodobacterales > Paracoccaceae > Cypionkella > Cypionkella sp. TWP1-2-1b2. The sequence goes on from NZ_JAFCTX010000016.1 coordinate 48,201, forward strand.
GGCGGTGCCCGCACCAGAGGCGAAGCCTGTGACGAAGCCTGCTGCGGAAACGATGCCTGTTGCTGAAAAGACACCGCCTGCAACGCCGGGGCCGATGGCACCAGCAACCAAACCCGCCGCGCCTGTGGCCGAGGCGCTGCCCGCTTTGCCCGAAGCGCCGCAACCCGAGGCTGCGACACCTATGCCTTTGGCCGCGAAGACCAGCGCTGAACCGCCAGATATGCCTGCCAAACCCCCGATCGCGAGTGCCGAGGCCCCGGCTGCGCTGAACGATCCCGCTTCGGCTGCTGCGGCACCTCAGGTGCAGGCAGGCGCGGAGGCCGCCCCGACCCCGGCCAGCCCAGGTGCTTTGGCGGGCGATATCGGCACCGATGCGGCCCCGGCACCCGCCGATCTGCCGCCGCCCGCGCCACAAGAAGCCGCCGAGACGCTGCTGACGCCCGCGCCTGCTCCGGCAGACCCCACGCCACCGTCGATACTGGTGCTGGATCCGGCGCCAGAGCCCGCGCCCGCCGTAGTGGTGCCAGAGCCTGCGCCAAAGCCTGCGCCGAAGGCTGCGGCGACCGACTTGCCAAAACGGCTCGACACCAACCAGCCGGAAACGTTGGCCCCCAGCGTTGGGCTGACCAAATCGGTCGATGGCGTGACGGTCGGGCGATTGCCCAGCATTGCCGAGCCCGCGCCGCCCGTAGGTCCGACCACGGCGGCGGAACCTGTGCCTGTCGCCGACACCCGCCCCATCGCGCAATATGCGGCGGAGTTCAGCAACGATCTGGGCAAGCCGCTGTTTGCGGTGTTGCTGGTGGACAGCGGGGCCGCCGATCTGGACCGCGCCAAACTGGCGGCGCTGCCGTTTCCGGTCAGTTTCGTGATTGATCCGCTCGATCCCGGCGCGGCTGCAGCCGAGGCGATTTATCGCGCGGCGGGCAAAGAGGTGGTGATGCTGGCGGCGGGCATCCCGGCGGGGGCCACGGCAAGCGATCTTGAGCAGACCTTTCAGGCCAATGCCGGGGTGTTGCCCGAAGCGGTGGCGGTGATGGATATTGGCGCTGCGGGGTTTCAGGACAACCGGCCGCTGGCGAGCATGGTGGTGCCGATCATTAAGGATCAGGGGCGCGGCTTGGTGACCTTTGATGCCGGGCTGAACGCGGCGGATCAGGTGGCGCGGCGCGAGGATGTGGCGGCAGCGGTGATTTTCCGCGATCTGGACGGCGTGGGCGAGGATACGCCGCTGATCCGGCGCTATCTGGACCGCGCGGCGTTCAAGGCGGCACAAGAGGGGCGGGTTGTCGTGGTCGGCACCACGCGGCCTGAAACGATTGCGGCGCTGATGGAATGGTCGATTGAAGGCAAGGGGGCCTCGGTGGCACTGGCTCCGATCTCAGCCGTGCTCGCGGTGAAATAGACTGTGTCGACGCGTGGACAGGATTTATTAGTGTTTTACGACAATGGCTTGGCTTTGCGCATTTAGGATTTTTTAATCTTTGCGCGCGCGCTCTGTATCAGTGGCGGATGCCTCCTGCGGGAGTATTTATGCCAAGATGAAACGGCAGAGCGGGTCTTGGATTTGCTCTTTCTGAAATACTCCCGCGCGGCGCGCTCCCGAAGCCTGTGCCGCGCGCTGCCGCCTCAAAAACTTCCCCGGCAGCGCCGCTGAGTGGGGCCTCGATGGCCCCCGAGGCGGCACCTGTATTCAGGTCAGAGGTTGCCTTTGCGCACGAACAATCCCGCATCCTCGGCGGCGCGGCGCAGGGCGCGGGATTTGTTGACGGTTTCCTGATATTCGGATTCGGGATCGCTGTCGTAGACAACGCCGCCGCCGGCTTGGATATACAGGGTCTCATCCTTCAACACGGCGGTGCGCAAGGCGATGCAGAAATCCATCTCGCCATTGCCTGCGAAATAGCCGACGCCGCCGCCATAGACGCCGCGCTTTTCGGGCTCTAACTCGTCAATGATCTCCATCGCGCGGACCTTTGGCGCACCCGAGACCGTGCCTGCGGGCAGGCCTGCGAGCAGGGCGGAGAGCGCGTCTTCGCCGTCAGCGATTTGGCCTACGACGTTTGAGACGATGTGCATGACGTGGCTGTAACGCTCGATGATGAATTGCTCGGTCGGGCGGACGGTGCCGACTTTCGCCACCCGACCCACATCATTGCGGCCAAGGTCCAAGAGCATCAGATGTTCGGCGAGCTCTTTTTTATCCGCCAGCAGGTCAAGCTCCAGCGCCTTGTCTTCTTCGGGGGTTGCGCCGCGCATCCGTGTGCCTGCAATCGGGCGGACGGTGACTTCGCCGTCGCGCAGCCGGACGAGGATTTCCGGTGAGGCTCCGATCACCTGGAAGCCGCCGAAGTTGAAGAAGAACATGAACGGCGACGGGTTGGTGCGGCGCAGGCTGCGGTACAAGGCGAACGGCGGCAGGGTGAAACTTTGCGCCCAGCGTTGGCTTGGCACCACTTGGAAGATATCCCCGGCGCGGATGTAGTCTTTCGCGCGTTCAACGGCTTGTTTGTAGCCTTCGTGGGTGAAATTCGATTTCATTTCCCCCACCGTCGCCGCTTCGCCCAGATCGCGTTGGGCGGCGGGGGCGCGGTCGAGGTCGCGTAGCGCGTCCATCACCCGCTCGGCGGCTTGGGCATAGGCGGCGCGGGCCGACAGACCCGAGGCGGCCCAAGCTGGGGCGACGAGTGTGACTTCGCCTTTGACACCGTCCAGCACAGCCACGACCGAAGGCCGCATCAGCACGGCATCGGGCAGGCCAAGAGGGTCGGGGTTGACGTTGGGCAGGTGCTCGACAAGGCGGATCATGTCGTAGCCAAGATAGCCGAACAGGCCGCAGGCAATCGAGGGCAGACCTTCGGGCAGATCAACGCGGGATTCCGCGATCAGCGCGCGCATAGTCTCCAGCGGATGCCCCGGCAGCGCGGTGAAGGCCTGCGGATCAAAGCGGGCGTCGCGGTTGATTGAGGCACTGGTGCCGTGGCATTTCCAGATCAGATCGGGCTTCATGCCGACCACCGAATAGCGGCCACGCACTTCGCCCCCCGTCACCGATTCCAGCATAAACGTGTCAGTGCGGGCTTCGGCCAGTTTCAGCATCAGCGACACAGGCGTATCCAGATCAGCGGCCAAGCGGGCATAGACCAGTTGGTTATGACCCTGCGCCCAGCCGCGTTCAAACTGTTCAAAGGACGGCAGTAGGTTCATTGCGTCGCCTTAGTTATAGATCTGGGCCTTGGTTTTGCGATCAGGTCTTAGCTGTTGATCTGGTCTTAATTGTTCATCTGGGCATGCACCGCGTTGATCGCGGCTTGGTCCAAGGTGATCCCGGCAGAGGCGGTCAGCGCGGCAGTATACAGAGCCATCACGTCGTCGGAAATGGCACGTCCCGCATTGACGTTGATGGCATCGCGCAGGGCAGTGGCGTCTTCGCCTGTGGTGGCAGCAGCGCTGATGGTGTTAAGTTGCACCACGGCGGCGAAACCGGGGGCCTCGATCACCCGCAGATCGTTCGGCTGCATCTGGAACACTGCCTCCAACAGGCTGGGCGGGGCATCTTTCACCACGCCTTGACGGTCGATCTGGGTGGTGCGCGATACGATGCCGAAGCCGCCAAGGCTGGCACCGCCTTCGACCGCCGACTTGATCCGGGTGGCTTCATCCGACAGCGCTTTGGCGAGGGCGTCTGCTGTCGCGGCGGCAGTGACTTTTTCCTTCACCTTGTCGAACGGCACGGGGGCCGGTGGCACGGTGCTGTCGAGTTGCATCGCCACAAGGCCGCCGTCATCCAGCACGATGACTTCGGGGAAATCGCCCTCGGCCAGTTTGTCTGCGGTGTCGCGGAAGCCTTTATAGCCTGTGATCGGGTCGTTGTCGGAAGCGCCTGCTGCGTAATCGGTGGTCTGCAACGTCAGGCCCTGCTCTTTGGCAACATCCGCGAGGGTGGCACCGCCTGCAAGCGCGTCATCGACCGCTTCGACCTTGCCGGAGATTTCCTTGCGGGCGGATTCGAGTTGCTGCTCCAGCGCCAGATCGGGCTTGGCTTGCTCATAGGTAGTTTCTTGCGCCGACAGGATCGCGTTCATGCGGAACAAAGCCGGGCCGATCGAGGATGGGAACGGGCCGACGACGCCGGGGTCTTTCAGGGCGAACACGGCGTCGCCTGCTTGGCCAAGTTCCTTTTGCGACACGTCGCCGATGTCGACATCTTCGAGGCTGAGGTTGCGCTCTTTCACTAGATCATCGAACGAAGTGCCTGCGTCGATGCGGGCCTTTGCGGCATCGGCATCGGCGTCGGTGGCGAAGGCGAGGCGTTCGACAAGGCGCTTTTCGGGGATGATGTAGGTGGAAAGGCGCGATTGGTAGGTGGCTTTCAGCGCCGCTTCATCCAAAGGCATGTCTTTGGCGAGGGTTTCTGGCAGCAGCGAGACGTAAGCGATGCGTTTGGCCTCTGGGCGGGTGTAGGCTTCGATATGGGCGGTGTAATAGGCCTGCGAATCGGCGTCGGTCAGTGGCGGCATCGGTTTGGTCAGCGATTTTTCGGTCAGGCGCAGCATGGAAAAGCCGCGCTGCTCACCGGCCCAGGCCGCGATGGTGTCGGTCAGGGTTTGTGGCGGGACGAGGCCGCTGGAGATCGCGGTTTGCAAAAGCTGGCGCGCGGTGTCGGCGCGCAGGCCGGATTCAAAGCTGGATTCGGTCAGGTTGTTCTGGCGCAGAACCTCGCGGTAGGTGGTGCGATCAAAGCCATCGACGCCCTGAAAGCTGGGGATCGCCGAGACTTTGCTGGCAACCGAAGCATCGCCGACCGAGAGGCCGACGCGGTCCGCTTCATTGTCCAACGCGGCGCGGTCCATGACTTGTTGCAGCACTTGGCGGTCAAGGCCGATGGCTTGGGCCTGTTGCAGGGTGACGGGTTGGCCGATTTGTTTGGAGAAGCCGTCCATCGCCTGGCGGAGCGCGCGGGCATAGTCGTTGACGTCGATCTTGCGCTCGCCGACCGTGCCGATGGAAGCTGTGCCGCCGCCGAAATTAGTCACGCCAAAGCCGCCCAAGCCGCCAACCAGCATGGCCATCAGCACCCATGCCATAACGGACGCGCCCCGGCGCTTTTTCTGCGGGGTGTCGTCGGAGGTATTGGGTGTCTTGGCCATGGGTCTGCCTGCTTACAAAGGTTTGGCCGCTTGTCTAAGCGGTTGCGGGGATGGGGGCAAGAGTGGGGTGGGGGGGGGCATGCACCGCATCACAACCTCCCGTTGGTTATAGATCGACGCTGCAGTCAAATTCCGATTTTATGCCAGCTTTAAGCGCACGAAGCCCCGGAGTGTCGCGGCGGAGCATGTCAAGGTTGGGAATATCGCCACCAGTGGTATTGTAGGCTTCTAACGCGGCTTGTGCCTTTGCGGCTGCATCCTTGGCATAGACTGACAAGCGAGACTGAAGTGCGACATGGGCCGCGTTTGCGCGCGCTTCGGCTTCGGCGGCATCTGTCGTGATGGTGCAATGGTAGATCAGGCTGCTTTTGCCGTCAGTTGTCTTCAAAGCGATGATCAGTTGCGGGCCAGAGGTGAACCACCACCCCAGCAGCGCCAGAAGGACGGCACCCGCGCCCGCAACGAGGGTTTTATTGCGCATTCTCAGCCCTTGAACGCCGACAGCCTGCGGAATGTCTCACTGATGCCCGCTTGGTCAACATTGGCGAAGGCGATGCGGATTTGGCGTTTTCCCGCTTCGGAATCCTTGGGCTGGAACATGGTGCCGGGGAGCATCAGCAGGCCCGCTTCAGAGACGAGGCGTTTGCACAGCGCGTCGGAGGCTGCGGGGTAGGGGTGTTCGACATAGGCGAAATAGGCGCCGCAGCCGAGGAGCGTCCAGTCGGGCAGGGCGGTGAAGCCAGTGACCATGGCGGTTCGGCGCGCGAGGATTTCGGCGCGTTCGCCTGCGACCCATTGGGATAGGTTCTGCATCCCCCAGAGCGCGCCGATTTGGCCCAACTGGTTGGGGCAGATCGCGACGGTGTCGAGGAATTTCTCAATCTGGAACAGGCGGGCAGCGGAGGCGGTGACGCAGCCTACGCGGTGGCCGGTGAGGCGGTAGGCTTTGGAGAAGCTGTAGAGTTGGATCAGGGTGTCGTGCCAGTCGGGGTCGGTGAACAGATCGTGCGGTCTGCCCCCATTTTCGGAAGAATGGCGGCTGTCGAAGTCGCGGTAAGTCTCGTCTACGATCAGGGCGAGGCCCTTTGCGCGGCAGAGGTCGCGGAAGGCGGTCAGCGTCTCGGCGGGGTATTCGACGCCGCCGGGGTTGTTGGGGCTGACGAGGACGATGGCGCGGGTGCGGTCGGTGATCAGGCGCGCGGCGGCCTCGGCCTCGGGGATCAGGCCGGGGCCTGCGGCGAGGGGTACGGTATTGACGCCTTGCATGTCCAGCCACATTTTGTGGTTGAAATACCACGGCGTCGGCAAGATCACCTCATCGCCCGCGCCTGCCAGAGTGGACATCACAGCGCAGAAGGCTTGGTTGCAGCCTTGAGTGATCGCGGTCTGGCTTTCCAACACGGTGCCGCCGTAGGCCTGCGACCATTGTTTGGCGACCTCGGCGCGCAGGGCGGGCAGGCCCAGCACCGGGCCGTAGAGATGGGCGTCGGGGTTGTTCAGCGCGGCATCGGCCAAAGCCTGACGCAGACCCAACGGAGGGCTTTCGACCGGGGCGGCTTGGCTGATGTTGATCAAGGGGCGCTCGGGCGGAAAGCTTACGCCTTGCAACCAGCGCCGCGCCTCCATCACCGGCGGCGGATCGGTGGCGGCCATCCTTGGATTCAGCGGGGTTGGGTTGAGGGGGTGGATCATCTGGGTGCCTCCTTGCCGATGCTCTTCCGCCCTTGCGGGCGTCATCGCTGATGTTGCGCAGTGTTGCTAGGATAAGGCTGCAAGATCAAGCGAGAAGCGTCCGCAAGCCAGCGACGAGCCGCGGCTTAATGGGTGGCGCTGGCCTTGGCGCTGCGCCTGACTTTCAGGGCTTTTGTTGCGCGGTGTTGCTAGGATAAGGCTGCAAGATCAAGCGAGAAGCGCCCGCAAGGCAGCGTCGAGCCGCAGCTTAATGGGTGGCGCTGGCCTTGGCGCTGCGCTTGACTTTCAGGGCTTTGTATTCCTGCCAGACCAGCGCGATCATCATCAGATCGAAGAACGCCAGCAGCAGCAGGAACGGCGAGCCATTGTGCAGGAATTCAAACAACTGGTAGATCACGAAGCCCGACAGCACCACCATCGCCGCCGGATAAGCCCAAAGGATGCGCGCCCAGAGCATCACCACCATCGCCAGTTTCAAGCCGCCATGCAGCAGCAGATACCAGCCGTAAAAGTCTTGGGTGGCAACCGGAAAGCCCTCCATCGCGCGCTGGGTCCAGGCGGCGAGGGTGTCTGTGGGTTGCTCGGCGATCTGGAAATGCGTCAGCCAGTACAGCAGTCGTGCCGCAGGGGCATTTGGGGTCAAAAGCAGACCGAGGCCGGCCAGAAACTCGGCGGAACACAGCAGGCCCTTGATCGCAAGGCTGGTCTCGAACAACCAATGCAGCACATTCGCGCGGCTGGGGCGTTTGAGGCCCAACGCCTTGTTGCCTGCCAGCCGTTCGCTGCTTTGGTTTTCGCTGGGCAAGAGGGACAATGGCGCGGCCTTTCAGTTGCCCAAGGCAGTCAGGCCCGCAGGGTATGGCGCAAGATCGCCCAGCGTTGCAAGTGGATTAGATGCACCCCCAATGTTGTGATGGGGTCGGGCATCGGCATTGCCGACAAGGGCCCGGTTTGCCGGACAGCGCCCCGAAATCTTGGCCGCTTTCGCCCAGATGATCCGACAGGATCGAATGTTCGCTGTGGGGAATTGCCGTAGCAGCACCGCTAGGGTGTGGATTTTGCATTACCATGGGTCAGCGCCCTGACCCCGATATCATCTTCAGACTTTGGCATCGTGATATTTAGAGGGGCGGGGGCGACGGATGTGCCGGTGTTCGGATCATGGCAGCCTGCCATCAGCAGCGGTGAAAGCAACAGAAGAAACGCGAGCCTCATTGTGATCCCCACAAAAACAAACCTAACAGTTCAGCCAGCGTAACGACCTGGCAATTTGCGTCAATAGCTTTGGGTCAGGGCCTTGCAATCGAAGATCAGGGTTTCAGTCAGCACCCCGGAAGGGCTGGACGTATTGCAGCGCCATGTCCCAAGGAAAGAAGATCCAGGTGTCTTGGCTGACCTCGGTGATATAGCTGTCAACCTGCGGCTTGCCGGAGGGTTTGGCGTAGACGGTGGCGAAATGCGCATGCGGGTAAAGTTTGCGCACCACTTCCAAGGTTTTGCCCGAATCCACCAGATCATCGACGATCAGAATCCCGGTGCCATCGCCCATCAGATCGGCCTGCGGGGCCTTGATGACTTCCGGGATCGAGCCTTGGGTCTGGTGGTTGTAGCTTTTGATCGAAATGGTGTCGACGCGTCGGATGTCCAACTCGCGCGCCACGATCATTGCGGGCACCAGACCGCCGCGGGTGATGCCGACCACGGCTTTCCACAACCCATTGTCCGGCCCCTTGCCGTCCAGCCGCCACGCCAGCGCGCGTGAGTCGCGGTGCATCTGATCCCAGCTGACGTGAAAGCCTTTTTCATGCGGCAAGCGGTCGTTCATGGCAGGCTCCTGTTTGGCGGAGGGCGGGGGCCAGCCCCCGCACCCCCGGGATATTTGTGAACAGATGAAAGGTCAGGTGGCGGCGATCTTGAGGCCGAGGATGGCAAGCATACCACCAAAGCAGCGGTCGATGATGGATTTCAGGCTGATATAGGCGGCCTTTGAGCGGTGGAACGAGAAGATGCGGGCCACCACGGTGTTCCAGATCGTCTCATTCAGGAACACCACCAGCAGAAGCGCTGCATAGACCCAAGCCGGGGTATGCGGCGGTACGGTGCCCACGAAGATCGCCGAGAACAGCACGGCGGGCTTCGGGTTGGCAAGTTGGGTGATCAGGCCAAGGCGGAAGGCCGACAGCGGCGTGCGTGGCGGGCGAGCGGTTTCGGCCATATCCAGCGGTTGATCGGCGGTTTTCCACATGCCCCACGCCATGTAGATCAGGTAAAGCCCGCCCGCGATTTTTAAGCCGTAGAGCAAAGCGGGGGCGGCTTGGAACACAAGGTTCAGGCCGAACAAAGCCGCCATCGCCCAGATCACGCCACCGATGCCGATGCCGCAGGCGAGGAAGAACCCGGTGCGCAGGCCCTCGATCACGCCGGTGCGCGCCGACATCAGCACGGCGGGGCCGGGGCTGATCGCGACCATCAGATGCAGGAAGGCGACGGCGAGGAAAGCGGTGAGGGTCATCTGGCGGCTACCTTAAAGGGTGAAACTAGTCCTTACGGCCCGTGACTACATCAATATCCGGCGCATCGACGGCTTTCATGCCGACGACATGATAGCCCGCATCAACGTGCAGGTTCTCGCCAGTGGTGCCCGAGCCGAGATCGGACAGCAGGTAAAGCGCCGCCTTGCCGACTTCCTCTTGCGTGACATTGCGCCGCAGCGGGCTGTTGAGCTCGTTCCACTTCATGATGTAACGGAAATCGCCGATGCCAGAGGCGGCAAGGGTTTTGATCGGGCCTGCCGAGATCGCATTGACCCGGATGCCGTCCTTGCCAAGGTCTTCGGCGAGGTATTTCACGCTCGCCTCTAGGCCGGCTTTGGCAATGCCCATCACGTTGTAATGCGGCATGACTTTTTCGGCGCCGTAATAGGTGAGCGTCAGCAGAGAGCCGCCTTTGTTCATCATCGCGCACGCGCGCTGGCACACGGCGGTGAAGGAGTAGACCGAAATATCCATCGTCATCAAGAAGTTAGCGCGGCTGGTGTCAACGTAGCGGCCGCGCAGTTCGGCCTTGTCTGAAAAGCCGATGGCGTGGACCACAAAATCAATCTTGCCCCACATTTCGGCCAGATGCGCGAACAAAGCGTCGATCGACGCCTCATCCGCCACGTCACATTCGACGAAAGTGTTCATGCCGATCGAGGCGGCGAGGGGTTCGACGCGCTTTTTCAGCGCCTCACCCTGATAAGAAAATGCGATCTCCGCGCCTTGAGCCGCTATGGCTTGTGCGATGCCCCAAGCGATGGATTTGTCATTGGCCAGACCCATGATCAGCCCACGTTTGCCCGCCATAAGCGGGCCCGTCACGAGTCCAGTTGACATTTGGTCTTCCCCGTCCACCCTATTTCCTGAAAAAGCTGTGTAGGCGAAAGGCTGCTCTGCATCAAGAGCAGCGCGCCACGGAAGGAAAGATCATGGACAGAAACGGAATTTTTGCGGGCGATGACCCGTTTGCCATCGCGAAACTCTGGATGACGGCGGCGGAGGCGACCGAACCGAACGATCCAAACGCGATTGCTTTGGCGACGGTGGACTCGGAAGGCTTGCCGAATGTGCGGATGGTTTTGCTGAAGGACATCGAACCGGATGCGTTTGTGTTCTACACCAACTATGGCTCGGCCAAGGGGCGTGAGTTGGATGCTTCGGGCAAAGCGGCTTTTGTGCTGCATTGGAAAAGCTTGCGCCGTCAGATCCGGGTGCGCGGTCTGGTCAGCCGCGAGGAGGGCAAGCCTGCCGATGACTACTATGCCAGCCGTAGTCTGAAGTCGCGGTTGGGGGCTTGGGCGTCGGATCAGTCGCAGCCGCTTTCTTCGCGGCTGAGTTTGATGGCAGAGGTGGCAAAAGTCACCGCCGCGCAGGGTGCAAATCCCACACGTCCACCGTTCTGGGGCGGCTTCCGTATTGTTCCTTTAGAGATGGAGTTCTGGGCAGATGGCAACTTCAGGTTGCATGATCGCTTTCGATGGTCACGCCAAGCTATTGATAAGCCGTGGGAAATTTTGCGACTTAACCCGTAAATTTCACGAAGCGTGAAATGATCTGTGCATAAATGCAGAAAAGATAGCTCTTGCAACGGCGGGGGATATGACCGCATGACTAAGCCTTAAGGGGCTTTATCTGGGGAAACGGCCTTCTATGAATGATGAAGAAATGGACGTGCAAATTCTGCACGGCCTCGTGAAGTGGTTCGATCCAGCCAAGGGTTTTGGCTTTATAGTCGCAGAGGGACACTCTGGGGATATATTGCTGCACGCCAATGTGCTGCGGAATTATGGGCAAAGCTCGGTTGCTGATGGCGCCGGGATCACGGTTAAGGTGCAACAAACCCAACGGGGTGTGCAGGCGGTGGAGGTCGTGAAGATCGAACCGCCCGCTGGATCGGTGTTTCCCTTGGGGGAAGATACCGAGCATACAACCCCGGAAGAAATCGCTATCCTGCCGATGGAACCGGCACGGGTGAAGTGGTTCGACAAGGGCAAGGGCTTTGGTTTTGCCAATGTGTTTGGCCGCAACGAAGATGTCTTCGTGCATGTCGAAGTGCTGCGCCATTCCGGTTTCGCCGATCTTGCGGCGGGCGAGGCGATCTGCCTGCGCATCGTCGAAGGCAAACGTGGGCGTATGGCGGTGCAGGTGTTGTCATGGGAAGCGGCGGTTCATCTCTGATCTTGGCTTTGGTGTTTGGCGGTGCAGCCCATGCGCGGTGCGCCCCTGATACCGTTGAGCTGCGCGGGCCCTCGGGCGTGCAGCGGTTTTCGGTGGAAATTGCTGATTCCGAGGCCGAGCGCAGCAAGGGTCTCATGTTGCGCGACCATATGGCCGCCTCGGCGGGGATGCTGTTTGTCTATGAACAGCCGAAACACGCCTATTTCTGGATGAAAGACACGCTGCTGCCGTTGGATATGGTGTTCGCTGATGCCACCGGGCTGGTGACTTTGGTGCGTAGCAATGCGGTGCCGCTGGATGAGACGCCGATTGACGGCGGCGATGGCGTGGCCGTGGTGCTGGAGATCAACGCAGGCTTGGCCAAACGGATGGGGATTGCGCCGGGATCGGTGCTGCGCAGTGCGGCTTTGGATCAATCTGTCGCGGCATGGCGATGTGCGGACCAGTAAGCCGTTTCGCTGATTTGCAAATCAAATGGCTTTCACGTTGCCGGAAGTGCTTTAGCGACTTTTCAATCCCGATAAAGCGGGTTATGAGACTGGCAGTCGGGGCGTAGCGCAGTCTGGTAGCGCATCTGGTTTGGGACCAGAGGGCCGGGGGTTCAAATCCTCTCGCCCCGACCAATTTTCCAAGGATGTCAATTTTCCAAAGTTTCCAATTTCCCAAAGCTTCCAGTTTCCCAGAACTGCCAATTTCCCAAAGCTTTCAGTTTCTCGAAATTCTCACTCTCTCAGTTTGGTGTATTTCATGCGCTGCGCTTTGCGTCTGTGTGCTGGCTTGTCCAAGCCGAGCCGCCGGGCCATATCTGTAGCAAAGGAGCCCCGCCATGATCCCGTTTGACAATTCCTATGTGCGCGATCTGCCCGGCACCTACCTGCGGCAAGCGCCGGACGTGGCACCTGCGCCCGCGCTGGTGGTGCTGAATGAGGCTTTGGCGCAGGAGCTGGGGCTGGTGATCGAAGATGCCGCTGGCTGGTTTTCCGGGGCTGTGGTGCCGAAAGGGGCCGAGCCTGCGGCTTTGGCCTATGCCGGGCATCAGTTTGGCGGGTTCTCGCCGAGTTTGGGCGACGGGCGGGCGCATCTGCTGGGCGAGTTCCTTGGGCCCGACGGGCGGCGCTGGGATTTGCAGCTGAAAGGCTCGGGCCGCACGCCATTTTCGCGCGGTGGCGATGGCAAAGCGGCATTGGGGCCGATGCTGCGGGAATATCTGATTTCCGAGGCGATGGCGGCGTTGCGCATCCCCACGACCAGGTCTTTGGCGGTGGTGACAACCGGCGAGTCGGTACTGCGCGAGGCCGGGTCTTTGCCGGGGGCGGTGGTGGCGCGGGTGGCGGCCAGCCATATCCGGGTTGGGACATTTCAGTTTTTTAGCGCGCGTGGCGAAGTGGATAAGCTGCGGGCATTGCTGGATTATACCATTGCGCGGCATTATCCCGGCGCAGGCGGCGCGCTGGGGTTGTTTGATGCGGTGGTGGAACGCCAAGCGCGGTTGATCGCGCAATGGATGGGGGTGGGCTTTATCCACGGCGTGATGAACACCGACAATATGGCGCTGTCGGGCGAGACGATTGACTATGGCCCCTGCGCCTTCATGGAGGCTTACGCGCCGGGCACGGTGTTTTCCTCGATTGATCGGCAGGGCCGCTATGCCTATGCCAATCAGCCGCTGATTATGGGCTGGAATCTGGCGCGGTTGGCCGAGACTTTGCTGCCGTTTTTCGATGCGGATGCGGATAGGGCGGTGGATCTGGCCAATGCGAGGCTGGGGGGGATTGCGGAAATTTATCGGGCGGAATGGCTCGCGGTGATGCGGGCCAAGCTGGGGTTGCTCGGGACCGATGCAGGCGATGGTGCGCTGGCGGATGATTTTCTAGCGGCGATCCAAGGGGTTGATTGGACGCTGGCGTTTCGGCGGCTGGCGGGGGCGGTGGAGGATGAGACCGCTCTGCTGGCGTTGTGCGAGGATGCAACGGAGTTGAAAGCTTGGCTGCCGCGGTGGCGGGCGCGGCTGCGACCGGATGCAAGCCCTGCGCTGCGGGCGGTTAACCCGGCGGTTATTCCGCGCAATCATCTGGTGGAGGCGGCGCTGGAGGCGGCGACTTTGGGTGATCTGACCCCGTTTCACGCGCTTTTGGCGCAGCTGCAGGACCCGTTCGGGCCGGAGACCGGGCGTGAGGCGTTTACTTTGGCGGCACCCACGGGGTTTGGTCGCTATGTCACTTACTGTGGCACGTGACCAGGGCGGAATTCGCGCGAATTCCGGGCACGATTTCCGCGCGGAAATCGGCGTGGTACGGGTTGGGGCGTTGACGGATGGCTTCTGTCTAGGCAGGGTAGCGCCATGAATCCAAGGTCTGATATCCATGACAGGTTGGCGGCCTCGCTGCGTGAGGCGCGCAAGGCGCGGGGGCTGAGCCTTGATGCGGTGGCCAAGCTATCCGGTGTCAGCCGATCCATGGTCAGCCAGATCGAGCGTGGGGAATCTTCGCCCACTGTGGCGACCTTGTGGAATCTGACGCAGGCCTTGCAGGTGGATTTCGCGGGGCTGCTGGAGGGCCGGACCGAGGTGGGGATCGAAGTGGTCCGCGCGGGTGCGGCGCCGGTGATTGGTGGGCGCGGTATTGGGGTTACGATCCGCATCCTGTCGCCTGCCGATGCGGTGGGCGAGCATGAGGTTTATGATTTGCGCCTGGCGGCCAATGGCTTGCTGGAATCCGAGCCCCATTCTGCTGGCTGCCGGGAGCATCTGACGGTGATCGAAGGCCAGATCCGGGTGCGCTCGGGCGAGGATGAGCAGGTGTTGGGGCCGGGCGATACTGCGCGTTATCCGGCGGACCGCGATCATGCGATTGCCGCCGAGGCAGGTGCTGCGCGGGTTTTGCTGATTGTACAGGATAGTTGAGGCGGGCGGGGGCTAGCCCCCACACCCCTAGGATATTTAGGCCAATGTGAAATGGAATCCGTTTGAGCGGATGGATTTCCGTTATGTTGACTTCTATCTTGGTCTGCGGTTATATCCGTTAAGTTGGAGGAAATTCTGCCATGACAGATACACGATTTCTAAACCATTTGCGCGATACGCTTGCCGGGATTGAGGCCGATGGGCTGATGAAACGGGAGCGGTTGATTGAGGGCGGGCAGGGCGCACGCGTGCGGGTGGCGGGGCGCGAGATGCTTAACCTTTGCGCCAATAATTATCTGGGTTTGGCGGATGATGCTCGGCTGGTTCATGCTGCCAAGGCGGCGATGGACAGTCACGGCTATGGCATGGCCTCGGTGCGGTTCATCTGCGGCACGCAGGATTTGCATCGTCAGTTGGAGCAGCGGATCGCCAGCTATCTGGGGATGGAGGATTCGATCCTGTTCGCCGCCTGCTTTGATGCCAATGGTGGGTTGTTTGAGCCGCTTTTGGGCGAGGCGGATGCGATTGTCTCTGACAGCCTTAACCATGCGTCAATCATCGACGGCGTGCGGCTGTGCAAAGCCAAGCGTTACCGCTTTGCAAATAATGACATGGTGGACCTTGAGGTGCAGCTTGCGACCGCCGTGAAGGATGGCGCGCGGTTCATCATGATTGCCACCGATGGCGTGTTTTCGATGGATGGCACACTCGCGAATTTGCCGATGATTGCGGCGCTGGCAGAGAAATACGGTGCCTTGACCATGGTGGATGATTGCCATGCCACCGGGTTTATGGGGCCGCAGGGACGGGGAACGCCGTTTCATGCGGGCGTGAAGGTTGACGTTTTGACCGGAACTTTGGGCAAAGCTTTGGGCGGGGCTTTGGGCGGCTATATCGCTGGGCCGCAGCCGATGATTGATCTTTTGCGCCAGCGCGCGCGGCCCTATCTGTTCTCAAACGCTTTGCCGCCTGCGGTGGTGGGGGCGGCTCTGGCGGCGCTGGATATTGTTGAAGCAGCCGATGATTTGCGCGCGCAGCTGTTCCACAATGCCGCCTATTGGCGGGCGGGGTTGGAGGCGATTGGCTTTCGTCTGTTGCCCGGAGAGCATCCGATTGTGCCGGTGATGCTGGGCGATGCACCGCTTGCGCAGGCGTTTGCGCGGGCTTTGGATGCGCGCGGGGTGATGGTTTCGGCGTTTTTCTATCCGGTGGTGCCGCACGGGCAGGCGCGGATCAGGACGCAGATGAATGCGGCTCTTTCAACCGATGATCTGGATTTCGCGCTGGCGGCGTTTGAGGCGGCGGGTAGGGAAGTGAGGGCGATCCGATGAAAGCTTTGGTCAAGGCCAAGTCCGAGGTTGGGCTGTGGATGCAGGAGCGCGCCGTGCCCGAGATTGGGCCCGAGGATGTGCTGATCAAGGTGAAGAAAACCGGGATCTGCGGCACCGATATTCATATCTGGAACTGGGACGACTGGGCGGCGCGGACGGTGCCGGTGGGCCTTGTGACCGGGCATGAGTTTGCCGGGGAAATCGTTGCGAAGGGCGCTTTGGTTGAAGGGTTGGCGATTGGTCAGCGCTGCTCAGGCGAGGGGCATTTGATTGGCAAGCTTTCGCGTCAGTCGCGGGCCGGGAAGTTCCATCTGGACCCAGCGACGCGGGGGATTGGGGTGAATGAACCTGGCGCGTTTGCGGAGTATCTGCGGCTGCCCGCCTTCAATGTGGTGCCGTTGCCGGATACGATTGATGATGAGATTGGGGCAATCCTCGATCCACTGGGCAATGCGGTGCATACCGCGCTGAGTTTCGATCTGGTGGGCGAGGATGTTTTGATCACAGGCGCAGGGCCGATCGGAATCATGGCGGCGGCGGTGGCGCGGCATGTGGGCGCGCGGCATGTGGTGATCACGGATGTTAATCCGGCGCGGTTGGAACTCGCGGCTCAGGTGGCGGATGTGACGCCGGTGAATGTGGCTTCGGAAGATCTGCGCGATGTGATGGCGCGGCTGAAGATCGTGCAGGGCTTTGATGTGGGGATGGAGATGTCGGGCAATCAGCGCGGCTTGGATCAGATGATCGAGGCCATGGTGATGGGCGGCAAGATCGCGATGCTGGGGATTCCGCCGGGGAAATCTCCGGTCGATTGGAGCCGGATTGTGTTCAAGGCGATCACGATCAAGGGGGTTTATGGGCGTGAGATTTTTGAGACCTGGTACAAGATGATCGCGATGCTGGAGAATGGGTTGGAGGTGCGGAAAGTCATCACGCACCGTTTTGGGGTGGATGAGTTTCAGACCGGGTTTGAGGTGATGCGGTCGGGGCAGTCGGGCAAGGTGGTGCTGGACTGGGCTTACGCTAGATTGGGCTTAGGCTAGATTGGGCTTAGGCTAGATTGGGCTTAGGCGTCCACGCGAGGACACGGCTGCCGTTTGTGGAAAATCAACGGGTTAAGCGGGGCCGATTCAGACCTTGTTAACTATTTCGCACGGTTGCGCGCGAGTTTTGCGCTGGCTAAGGGGAGGCGGAACCGCCTCCCCTTAGCCGGTCTACTCTGCCTGATCGGCGGGTTTGGCGTTGAGCATGGCGTATTTTTCTTCGCCCAAACGCTCCAGCAGACCAAGTTGGGTTTCAAGAAAGTCGATGTGGCCTTCTTCATCCGCAGTCAGTTCGTCAAACAGCGAACGTGTGACGAAATCGCCGACCTGATCACAGTAGCGCCGCGCCTCAATGTAAAGCGTGCGGGCCTCGTGTTCGGCGGCAAGGTCGGCTTCCAGCGTTTCGCGCGGGGTCTGGCCGATGCGCAACGAGTCCAGCTTTTGCAGGTTGGGATGGCCTTCGAGAAAGATGATCCGGGTGATCAAGCGATCGGCGTGATGCATTTCCTCAATGCTTTCGGCGCGGCTTTTGGCAGCCAGATGGCCCAGACCCCAATCGTCTTGCAGGCGGTAGTGCAGCCAATACTGGCTGACGGCGGTCAGTTCAGACCGCAGTGCCGCGTTGAGATACTCGATGACTTTTGGGTCGCCCTTCATGGGACATTCCTTTCACGCTGCACAAATTCGGTATCTGTTGGCCCGGCACTGCGGCCGACGCAACCCCAAAATTCGCAGATTGACGCATAGTGTCAAGGAACAAGGGCATGCAACCGCCGCAATCGGCGCGCTTGCCCAAAGCAAGATAGATTTTGCCCGGCGTGATGATGGTATCGTGATCGGAGGCGCGCATCCAATTCACAGCGGCGCGGATGTCGTGATCCGAAATGGCTTGGCAGTGGCAGACGATCATCTAGGCACCGTATGTCTAAAGGCTTGCCGGCATAACCTAGCGAAACGGTAGGAAATGTAAACCTGATTCTTTTACTTGGAGATAGCGGGGGCAAAGCTTTGGCGGCTGAGCAGTGGCATTGCGTGCCAGGCTGACCTCAGCCAATGTCTCAACCGTATCGCCTTGGCGGTGCCGTGATTATCGCGCGGCCCGCGCCACAGTATGAAATCCGACTGCCCCATCAGGAAAGCCCGACCGTGACAGATATTGCTCAGTTGTTTCAGGACCAGCTTGTGCAGGCGCAGATCTGGCAGGCGTCGATACAGCGCATGCTGGATTTGGCAGCGGCAGCGGTTTTTGCGGTGACGGGGGCGCTGGTCGCGTCGCGCAAGCAGATGGATATCGTGGGATTTCTGTGGCTTGGGGTGGTGACAGGCGTGGGCGGCGGCACCTTGCGCGACCTGCTGCTGGGGGTTCCGGTGTTCTGGGTGATTGATCCGGCCCCGGTCGCGGTCTGTCTGGCGGTGGCAGGGCTGGTGCATTTCAGCGCGCATCTGCTGGGTTCGCGCTACCGGATGGTGCTGTATCTGGATGCGTTCGGCATGGCACTGGTCACGATTGCGGGCACCAGCAAGGGGCTGGATGCGGAGGCGGGGCCGCTGGTGGCGGTGGTGATGGGGGTGATCACGGCGGCGTTCGGCGGGATTGTGCGCGATTTGCTGGGACAAGAGCCGTCGATTCTGCTGCGGCGGGAAATCTACGTGTCGGCCTCGGCGGTGGGCGCGGTGCTGTTTGTTGGGCTGATGGCGCTGGGTATTTCGCGCGATGCGGCCTTGGCGGTGGGGCTGACCACGGCTTGCCTGATCCGGGTTCTGGCCATTCGCTTTGACTGGGCGTTGCCAGTGTTTCGCCCGCGCCCCGAGCGTCCACCGCTTTGA
This sequence comes from Cypionkella sp. TWP1-2-1b2, assembly GCF_049896245.1. Classification (NCBI taxonomy): domain Bacteria; kingdom Pseudomonadati; phylum Pseudomonadota; class Alphaproteobacteria; order Rhodobacterales; family Paracoccaceae; genus Cypionkella; species Cypionkella sp. TWP1-2-1b2. The sequence continues at coordinate 66,861 of NZ_JAFCTX010000016.1, forward strand.
TAAGCCGTCAGGTTTTTCAGGAAATCCCTGGAGGCGGGTATCGGAATCGAACCGATCTACATGGATTTGCAATCCAGCGCATAGCCTGCCTGCCCACCCGCCTCAAGGTTTGGGTGAAATAGGGGATATGGCCGGGGGGTGCAAGGGGTTTATCGGGTTTTGGCGGCGGCGGCTTGTGGTTGTCGGGGCCGCGTGTATATTCTGAGCGAAACAGTCAGAGAAAACCCTGCGATGCAGCTTGTTGGAACCTTTGCCACTCCGAACGCCTCGAAATACCTGCAACAGTTGTGCAAGCATTTCGCCCATAAGATTGAGGTCAGCTTTGATGAAATCTCTGGCCGCATCCCGTTTACTTTGGGCGTGGCAGAGGTGAGCGCCACGGCGGAGGCGCTGATGGTGCGGTTTGCCGAGGTGGCCGATGAGAGCCGTGCCGATGCGAAATCGGTGATTGATCGGCATCTGGAGCGCTTTGCGTTTCGTGAAGGCTTTAGCACGATGAACTGGCTGGATTGAGCGGCAGGCCGGACCCATGAAAACCAAAAAAGCCGCTCGGTTGAGCGGCCTTTTGATCTTGGAGCGGGCGATGAGATTCGAACTCACGACCCTAACCTTGGCAAGGTTATGCTCTACCCCTGAGCTACGCCCGCACTCCGTAATCGGGTATTTAGCGAGGTGTGCCGGGCGGTGCAAGGGCTAATTCGGGGTGAGTCTGGCAAAGCTGCGTTGAGTGGGTTGCGGCGGCGGCGCTGCTGGTGGGTCGGGGTGCTTACAGGCGGTTGCCGTTTTGCCAGACGCCGTTCAGGTGCCAGTTGGCATCGAAATGGACCAGATCAGCGGGGGCGCCGGGGCGGATTGTGCCAGCATTGGTGCCGATCAGGCTGGCGGGTATGTGGCTGGCCATAGCTAGCGCCCGGCTCGGGGATTGGCCGAGTTGGGTGATCAGGAAGGCTATGGCTTGCGGCAGGCTGAGGTCGGCTCCGGCGAGGGTGCCATCGGCGAGCAGAAGGCGGCCATTTTGGCGCAGGATGCGGCGACTGCCGAGAGTGAATTCGGTGAGGGTGGTGCCTGCGACGGCCATGGCATCGGAGACGAGGAACAGGCCATCCTGGCGGGCGGCGAGGGCGGTGCGCAGGGTGGCGGGATGTACATGCAAGCCGTCGGCGATGATCCCGGCATGCAGGTTGCCGGAGAGGACGGCACCGACCAGACCGGGCGCACGGTTGCCGAGTTGTGACATCGCGTTGAACAGATGGGTGACGCAAGCAGCGCCGGCTTTGGTGGCGGCATTGGCCTGGTCGTAGCTGGCTTCGGTATGGCCGAGCGAGACCACGGCTCCGGCTTCGGTCAGTTTTGTGATTTGGGCGAGCGTGACAGAGGCGGGGGCGAGGGTCAGCATCAGGCTGGGGAGGTGGGCGGCAGCATGGCAGAGTTCTGCCAGATCGGTGTCAGTCATCGGGCGGATCAGCGCGGGGTCGTGCGCGCCTTGGCGTTTGGGGTCAAGGTGGGGGCCTTCAAGATGCAGGCCAAGGAAGCCGGGGGTTTTGGCGCGGGCGGCGGCGATGCCTGCGGCGATCACGGCGGTGGTGGCGGTGGGGGTGTCGGTGATCAGGGTGGGCAGGATGCCGGTGGCACCGAGGCGGGCGTGGGCGGCGCAAATGGTGGCGATGCTTTGGGCGGTGGCGTGGCCGTCGAGCATGATCCCCGCGCCGCCGTTGACTTGCAGATCAATCAGGCCGGGGGCGATTGTGCCTTGAAGGTCTTGGCGCGGGCCGTCGGGGGCTTGGTCGATGGGCAGGACGGCGATGATCTCGCTTGCCTCGATCACCACGGCATGATCGGGCCGCATATGCTTGCCGTCAAACACCTGTGGGGCGGTGAGGATCAGCCTTGTCATAGCGTTTGCGTCACTTTGCGCAGATGCGGTGGGGCGTCGGGATCAAACCCCCGGCGGCAGGCGAGGTGTTCGACGAAATGGTAAAAGCTGACGCCGGTGACGAGGGGGGCGAGCAAGGGGTGCAGGCCTTTCACAGCGGGCAGGGTGGTGCAGCCGTGGGCTGGCGCTCCGGTGATGAAGACATCGGCACCTTGGGCGGCGAGACGCTCGGCTGTGGCGGTGATTTGTGGCAGGGCTGCGTCCTCAACCGCGAGGGCGAGGACGGGGAAGCGTTCTTGCACGATGGCGGAGGGGCCATGCAGCACCTCGGCGGCGGAATAGCCTTCGGCGTGCAACCCGCAGGTTTCCTTGAATTTGAGCGCGACTTCGGAGGCGATGGCGAAACCGGGGCCTCGGCCCAAGACGAAGGCTTGTTGCGCGCGCGACAATCGGTTGGAAAGCGGCGACCAGTCTTGCTTGAGGGCTTCGGCGAAGGCGCGGGGCAAATCAGCCACGGCTGTACGCAGTTGGGCATCGTCTTGCCATTCGGCCAGCAGGGCGAGGCCTGCGACCACGGAACTGACGAAGGTTTTGGTGGCGGCTACGCTTTTCTCCTCACCTGCGGCAAGCGGCAGGCAGTGCGCGGCGGCTTGCGCCATCGGGGCATCGGCGAAGTTGGTGATGGCGATGGTGAGGGCACCGCCTGCGCGGGCGGCTTCGGTCATCGCCACGATGTCGGGGCTTTTGCCGGATTGCGAAATACCGATGCAGGCGGCGTTGGCCAAGTGCAGCGGTCGGCCGTAGATTGAGGCGATGGAGGGGCCGACGGAGGCCACCGGGATGCCTGCCAGCAGTTCCACCGCGTATTTGAGGTAGGTCGCGGCGTGGTCTGATGATCCGCGCGCGACGGTGACGATCAACTGGGGGTTGGCTTGGCGCATCGCTGTCGCGGCGGCTTGGATTTGGGCTGCGCTTTGGGTGAGGAAGCGCTGGGTGGCTTCGGGGATTTCGGCCACTTCGCGGGCCATATGGGTTTCGGCGATATCAGTTTGATTGGGGGTCATGCGTTTTGTCCTTCGTCTTCGGGGCCGATTTGAAGTTCGGCTGCAAAATCATAGGCATCGCCGCGATAGATCGAGCGGGTGAATTCCACCACGGCCCCAGAGCCGAGATAGGAAATCCGCTCAATCCGCAGGCCAGCAGCGCCCACCGGCACATGCAGCAGATCGGCGTCGCGTTTGGCCAAATTGGCGGCAGAGATGCGTTGCACGGCGCGCACCGGGCGGTGGCCGCGCGCGGTGAGGGTGGCATAGAGCGAACGCTCGACGGAAGCAGGGTCGGGCAGGATGCTGGTAGACAGCGAGGCGCGCTCGATCGCCATTGGTTGGCCGTCGATTGTACGGACCCGTTCCAGCCGGGCAACGCGGTCTTGGGCGGCGAGGCCAAGCGCCATGACTTCTTCGGGAGTGGGCAGGAACAGGCCGCGTTCCAGCCAGCGGGATTCAGAGGTCAGGCCACGGCGCGCCATATCTTCGGTGAAGGATGTGAGGCGGGAAAGCGATTGCTGCACGCGGGATTGGCGCGGCGCGATGTAGCTGCCAGAGCCTTGTTTTTGCACGACGATGCCTTTGTCGACCAGATCGGCAATCGCCTTGCGCACGGTGACGCGGGAGGTGTCGGTGAGCGCGGCAATCTCGCGTTCCGGCGGCAAAAGCGTGTCGGGGGCGAGAAAGCCGCTTTCGATGCCGCTTTCCAAACGCTTGCGCAGTTGCACATAAAGCGGGCCTGCGGCGGGGTTCAGCCACAGTGCGGGGCTGAGGAATTCGGCGACATTCATCGTGTGGCCCCCGCGTGACGGGCGGCGAGGGCGAGTGCGCCGTCCAGCGCCGTGCCTTTTGCGGTAACGGTGGGCAACTCTAGCCAGCGGGCGTAGGCGGGGCCAAGGCCACCCGTGAGGCACAGCGCTTCGGTGGTTTTCCAGCCGACAACGTCCAGCGCGCAGCGGATATAGGCGGCACCTTCCTGCATCAGGCGTGCGCCCAAAGGGTCGCCTGCTTCGGCGGCGGCGACGACATCGCGGGCGAGGCGGGCGTAATCTGAGGGCTGCGAGTTCAGCGAGAACAGCACGATTTGCCCCGGATCATCGCCATGTTCGTGCAGGATGGCGCGGCTGAGGCCGGTGTGGGGCGCAAAGCCATCGACCGACAGCATGACTTCTTCAAGGCAGCGGCGCAGCAGCCACGCGCCAGAGGCTTGATCGCCGATGTAAAAGCCCCAGCCGCCGACGCCGTGAATTTTACCTGCGACCTGCCTGCCGATGAAAGATCCGGTGCCGATGGCGGCGAGCGCGCCGTCAGCCTCACCCAAAGCGCCCGCGATGGTGGTGGGGCGGTCATCGGTGACGGAGACATGGGAGAAGGGCAAATGAGCCGCGACTCGGGCGGCGATGGCGGCGTTCATCACCCCAGCAAGGCCGAGGTGGGCGGTGGCGGTGGCGAGGTCTGCCATGGTCAGGCCAGCATTTGCGGCCAGTTGCGCCAAAGCGGCATTGATCGTGCCAAGCGCTGCGTCAAAATCGGTGGAAACATTGGCGGGGCCCAAGACCACGTCAAAGCGGTTGTTTGTGCCAGCCAAAAGCGTGGCGCGGCAAGAGGTGCCGCCACCGTCGATGCCGATCAAGAAGGGGCCGATCAAGAGGGGTTCTGAATGTGCCATAGAGATACCATTATGATACCTTTCAGAAAATGCAACGGGTTTCTTTTCAGAAATTGGTGGAAAGGGCGGCGGAAACGCGAATTAATCGGTTTCTGAAGATTTTGTTGGACAAGAGGTATTGAATAGGTATCTCATGAGGGCATCGAGGGAGATTCGGATGGCGCTGCCTGCAACTGAACATCTGCATCCTGCCGCAACTGGCTTGGACACGCTACCCGCTGCGGCGGTGTTGGGGCATTTGTTGGCGGCGCAAGGTGCGGCAGTGCAGGTTGTGGCGCAGGTTTTGCCACAGATTGAGGCGGCGGCGGTGATGATGGCTGACGCTTTGCGGGGCGATGGGCGGCTGGTCTATGCCGGGGCGGGATCGTCTGCGCTGATGGCGGTGGCGGATGGGTTGGAATTGGGCGGGACGTTTGGCGTCTCGGCGGATCGGGTGCTGCTGCTGATGGCGGGTGGTTTGCCCGTCGATGCGCGGATGCCAGGCGATACCGAGGATGATGCGGATGAGGGCACGCGGGCGGCGCAGGTTTTGCGCAGCGGTGATGTGGTGATTGCGGTGACAGCCTCGGGCGCAACACCCTATGCTGTGGCTGTCGCCAAGGCGGCGCGGGCGCGGGGGGCCAAGGTGATCGGGATTGCCAATGCGGTTGGGACCAAGCTGTTTGACCATGCCGATGTGGCGATTTGTTTGGCCACACCGCCGGAAGTGATTGCAGGCTCGACCCGGATGGGCGCGGGCACGGCGCAGAAAGTGGCGTTGAACATGATGTCAACGCTGATGGGAATTCGGCTGGGCCAAGTGCATGATGGCATGATGGTCGGGCTGGTGGCGGATAACGAAAAGCTGCGCGGTCGGGCTGCTGCCATGGTGGCGCGGATTGCAGGCGTAGAGGCCGGGGTGGCCGCAAAGGCGCTGGATGCGGCGCAGGGTGCGGTGAAACCAGCGGTGCTGATTGCATTGGGGCAGGCGCCTGAGGCGGCGCTGGGCTTGTTGAGCGATACAAACGGAAATCTGCGCGCGGCGATCGCGCGTGGGCTATAAAAACGGCAGCTAAAGCCGGTGAATTTTAACCAACAACGGGAGATTCCCATGACCAAGACCAAACTGATCGGCGCTTTGCTTGCCAGCACTTTTATGGCGGGCGCGGCCTATGCCGAAGACGTGACGCTGACGATTGAATCCTGGCGCAATGACGATGTGCTGATCTGGCAAGACACCATCATCCCGGCGTTTGAGGCGCAAAATCCGGGCATCAAGGTGGTATTCGCCCCGACCGCTCCGGCGGAGTACAATGCGGTGCTGAATTCGAAACTCGATGCGGGATCGGCGGGCGATCTGGTGACCTGCCGTCCGTTCGATGCCTCGCTTGAGCTGTACAAAAAGGGCAATCTGGCCGATCTGACCGGGCTGGCTGCTATGGCGAATTTCTCGCCCGTGGCGAAATCGGCTTGGCAGACCGATGATGGCGCGGCGACGTTCTGCGTGCCGATGGCTTCGGTGATCCACGGCTTTATCTACAACAAAGACGCGTTTGACGCTTTGGGCATCGCGGTGCCGACCACCAATGACGAGTTCTTTGCGGCGCTGGACAAGATCAAGGCCGATGGCACCTATATTCCGCTGGCGATGGGCACCAACGACCAGTGGGAAGCGGCCACCATGGGCTATAACAACATCGGGCCGAACTACTGGAAGGGCGAGGAAGGCCGTCTGGCGCTGATCGCGGGCACGCAGAAGCTGACCGATGCGGATTGGGTGGCTCCGTTCACCGAACTGGCGCGCTGGAAGGATTATCTCGGCGACGGCTTTGAAGCGCAGACCTACCCGGACAGCCAGAACCTGTTCACGCTTGGCCGCGCTGCGATTTATCCGGCCGGTTCGTGGGAAATTTCGGGCTTTAACAAGCAAGCGACGTTCAAAATGGGGGCCTTCCCGCCTCCGGTGCAAGCGGCGGGCGATACCTGCTATATCTCGGATCACACCGATATTGCGCTGGGGATGAATGCGAAATCGGCGCATCCTGAGGAGACGAAGAAGTTTCTCGAATGGGTCGGCTCGCCCGAGTTCGCCACGATGTATGCCAATGCGCTGCCGGGCTTCTTCAGCCTGAATTCGACTCCGGTGACGATGCAGGACCCGCTGGCGCAAGAGTTCGTCTCGTGGCGCGGCAAGTGCCAGTCGTCGATCCGCTCGACCTATCAGATCCTGTCGCGTGGCACGCCGAACCTTGAGAATGAGACCTGGAATGCCTCGGCCAATGTGATCAAGGGCACCGAGACGCCGGAAGCCGCTGCGGCCCGTCTGCAAGACGGTCTTGCCAGCTGGTACGCGCCGCAAAAGGCCAAGTAAGCCTGTTTGACTGAAAACGCCGGGGGGCTACAGCGCCCCCCGGACCCCTGCTTGGCGCGCATCCTGCAAACGCAAAGGTTGACCGTATGTCCGACCGCAAACCCTTCCGCTGGCATATTCTGGTGTTTCTGGCGCCCGCTGTGCTGGTTTACACCGCGATCATGATCATCCCCTTGTTCGCGACGCTGAATCTGTCGCTGTTCACCAAGGTGGATCGGGTGTCGCAATTCAACGGTTTGGGCAACTTCCGCACCCTGTTCGGCGATCCGCGCTGGTCGGCGAGTTTCTGGAATGCGTTGGGCAACAATACATGGTTTTTCATCGTGCATATGCTGGTGCAGAACCCGATTGGGATTTTGCTGGCGGCGATCCTGTCGAACCCTCGGCTGCGCGGTGCTGCGTTTTACCGCACGGCGATCTTCATCCCGACGATTTTAAGTTTCGTGGTGGTGGGCTTTGTGTGGAAGCTGATGCTGTCGCCGATCTGGGGGGTCGCACCGGATTTGCTGAACGCGGTGGGGTTGAAATCTTTGTTCGCGCCGTGGCTGGGCAAAGAGGCTTATGCGCTGACGACTTTGGCGCTGATCTCGGTCTGGCAGTTTGTCGGCATCCCGATGATGCTGATTTATGCGGCGCTTTTGAGCATCCCCGAGGAGGTGATTGAGGCGTCCGAGATGGACGGCATTACGGGTGCGTCGCAGTTCTGGAAGATCAAGCTGCCGCTGATCCTGCCGAGCATCGGGATCATCTCTATCCTAACCTTCGTGGGCAATTTCAACGCCTTCGATCTGATCTATTCAGCGCAAGGCGCGCTTGCGGGGCCGAATTTTGCCACCGATATTCTGGGCACTTTCCTGTATCGGACGTTCTTTGGCTTTCAGCTGCAGCTGGGCGATCAGAATATGGGGGCTGCGATTGCCACCGCGATGTTCTTCATCATCCTGATTGGCGTCTGCATCTATCTGTTTGCGATCCAAACGCGGCTGCGCCGCTATCAGTTTTAAGGGGGTGGTCATGTCCGTCTCACGCCACTCACCGCTGCGCAGCGTGGCCGCCCATGCGGTGCTGCTGACCTATACGCTGATCGCGTTGTTCCCGGTTTTTGTGATTGTGATCAACGCGTTCAAATCCCGCAAGGCGATCTTTGCGCATCCTTTGGCTTTGCCCAATGCCGAAACTTTGGATTGGGTCGGTTTCAAAACCGTGCTGAAACAGGGCGATTTTTTTCAGTATTTCCTGAATTCAATGACGGTGACGGTGGGGAGCCTGTTCTTCGTGCTGCTGTTTGGCGCGATGGCGGCGTTTGCGCTGTCGGAGTATCGCTTCAAGGGCAATACCATGGTTGGCCTCTATCTGGCTCTGGGCATCATGATCCCGATCCGGCTGGGCACGGTGGCGATTTTGCAGCTGATGGTGGCGAGCGGGCTTGTGAACACGCTAACCGCGCTGGTGCTGGTCTATACCGCGCAGGGGCTGCCTTTGGCGGTGTTCATCCTGTCGGAATTCATGCGGCAGGTGTCGGATGATTTGAAAAACGCCGGGCGGATTGATGGGCTTTCCGAGTATCGCATCTTCTTCCGGCTGGTGCTGCCGCTGATCCGGCCCGCGATGGCGACGGTGGCGGTGTTTACCATGATCCCGATCTGGAACGATCTGTGGTTCCCGTTGATTTTGGCGCCGGCGGAGAGCACCAAGACCATCACCCTCGGCAGTCAAGTGTTCATCGGCCAGTTTGTCACCGATTGGAACGCCGTGCTGGCGGCGCTGAGTTTGGCGATCCTGCCAGTGCTGGTGCTGTATCTGATCTTCTCGCGCCAACTTATTCGCGGCATCACCGCAGGAGCCGTCAAATGAGTATCAAAGTTCTGGTTGCTGGATTGGGCAATATGGGCCGCAGTCATGCTTTGGCCTATCACAACGATCCGGCGTTTGAAATCATAGGGCTGGTGAACCGCTCGAAGGTTGATCTGCCTGCGGAATTGCAGGGCTATCCGCTGCTGACGGATTACGCGGCAGCGCTGGCGGCGTTGAAGCCTGATCTGGTGTGCGTGGCGACCTATTCGGACAGTCACGCCGATTACGCCTGTGCGGCGATGGCGGCGGGGGCGGATGTATTTGTCGAAAAACCCCTCGCCACCACAGTTGCCGATGCGCGCCGCGTGCAGGCGATGGCGGTAGAGACCGGGCGCAAGGTGGTGGTGGGCTACATCCTGCGGCATCACCCAAGTTGGATCAGGTTGATTGCCGAGGCGCGGGCTTTGGGCGGGCCTTATGTGTTCCGGCTGAACCTGAACCAACAATCGTCTGGCCCGACGTGGGAGGTGCATAAGGCGCTGATGCAGACCACGCCGCCGATTGTCGATTGTGGCGTGCATTATGTCGATGTGATGTGCCAGATCACCGATGCGGCCCCGGTGGAGGTGCGCGGCATGGGGCTGCGGCTGTCCAATGAAATAGCACAGGATATGTATAACTATGGGCATTTTCAGGTGATTTTCGCTGATGGTAGCCTTGGCTGGTATGAGGCCGGCTGGGGGCCGATGATGTCGGACACCGCGTTTTTCGTCAAAGACGTGGTCAGCCCGAATGGCGCGGTTTCGATTCGGATGCCGGACTCGGCGCGCTCGGATGATATCGACACCCACACCAAGACCTCGCTGCTGCGGGTGCATAAGGTGGCGACGGGCGATACCGATATTTCGATGGCGGATGAGCCGGGGCATCAGGAACTCTGCGACCGTGAGGCGGCTTATGTGGCGCGCGCGATCCATGAGAACCTCGATCTGACGCGGCATATGAACGATGCGGTGCAATCTTTGGCGATCTGCCTCGCTGCGGATGAAAGCGTGCGATCCGGCCAACCTGTCAAGCTAGGAGCCTGAAATGGGCAATCTGACTTTATCTGCTGTCACCAAATCCTTCGGCACCGTCGATGTCATCAAAGGTGTGAACCTGACAGTCGAAGATGGCGAATTCTGCGTGTTTGTTGGCCCCTCGGGTTGCGGAAAATCCACCCTATTGCGGATCATCGCCGGGCTGGAGGATGCAAGCGGTGGCGAGATTAAAATCGACGGCGTTTCGGTGAACAATACCCCGCCGAGCAAGCGCGAAATCGCGATGGTGTTCCAATCTTACGCGCTTTACCCGCATTTGACGGTGCGGGATAACATGGGGCTGGGGTTGAAACAGGCGGGATCATCGACGGCTAAGGTGGCGGAAAGTGTGGCGCGGGCGAGCGGCATGCTGTCGCTGGAGGCGCTGCTGGATCGCCGCCCTGCGGAATTGTCGGGCGGGCAGCGGCAGCGGGTGGCGATTGGCCGGGCGATTGTGCGCACGCCAAAGCTGTTTCTGTTTGACGAGCCGCTGTCGAATCTGGATGCGGCGTTGCGGGTGAATACCCGGATCGAGATTGCGCGTTTGCACCGGGAATTGAAGGCGACGATGGTTTACGTCACGCATGATCAGGTCGAGGCGATGACGCTGGCCGACAAGATCGTGGTGCTGAACGCCGGGCGGGTGGAGCAGGTCGGGCGGCCGATGGAATTGTACAATGATCCCGACAACGCCTTTGTCGCGGGGTTTATCGGCAGCCCGAAGATGAACTTCCTGAAGGCGCAGGCGATGGGTGAGCAGGGCGAGAAGGTTGGGGTGCGCCCCGAACATCTGGCAATCTCACGCGATGCGGGCATGATTGCCGGGCGGATCAGCCATGTCGAAAAGCTGGGCAGCGAGACGCTGATTTATGTACGGGCGGAACCGCATGGCCCGCTTACGGTGCGGCAGTTTGGCGAGCAGGATTTCGCGGTGGATGAGGCGGTGTATCTGACCCCTGATGCGCCGCGCGCGTTTCGGTTTGATGCCGGTGGGATGCGGATGCGGTAGCGGCCCCTCCACGCCGCCCCGGCCTTGAGCGGGGGCTCCCGCTCCAATCCGAGAGGCCTCGGCCCAAGGCCGGGGCGGTGGGGGATCAACACAGCAAAAAGCGCCCCATGGGGCGCTTTTTTCATGCAGGTCTTGGATTTCCGATGGAGCGGGCGATGAGATTCGAACTCACGACCCTAACCTTGGCAAGGTTATGCTCTACCCCTGAGCTACGCCCGCAACCGTCGGATTGCGGTGAAATAAGCGAGCGGCAGGGCGGCTGCAAGGGGGAAAATGCAGGCCCCCCACTGATTTATCACGATGATTTATCGGGTGGATTCAGGCCGAGGCGATGGCTGCGGATTTCAGCGGGGCTTTCACCGTAGTGGCCGCATGGATCAGCGTCTCGGCGATGTAATCCAGTTCCGCTGCGGTCAGTCGGGTCGGCAGCCGCACGTCGCAGGCGCGCATCAGCATGGCGCGGGTCTGCGGCAGATCAGGGGCAGGGCCAAGGAATTCCCAGTTCCAGAACGCGCGGGCGTTGCCTTCGGTGAGGCCAAAGATTTGCACCGAAACGCCGCGCTGTTTGGCATGGCCTTGGAAGGCGAAGGCCTGCGCGTCGGTCCAATCCCCGCCGAGGTTGAACTGGATCGAATCGGGCGCGCGCTGTTCCGGCGGCAGAGCGGGTGGCACAGTCAGGAACGGGCTGGCGTTCAGCTGTTCGGCGACTCGGTCATGGCCGGCGCGGCCCTTGGCGACGCGGGCAGCGACTTCGGGCAGTTGCGGGCGGATCACGGCGGCAGACAGGTTTTGCATCCGCATGTTGTAGAGCGGCAGTTTGTTTTGCCACAGCATGTAGCTGTTCTGCATGCCGGGATGCTTTTTCCAGTTCTGCTCATACGCGCCCGACATGATCACGCAGCGGGCGGCGATTTCGGGATCATCGGTGGTCAGGATGCCACCTTCGCCCGCGTTGACCAGCTTGTAGGATTGGAAGCTGAAGCAACCGACCTTGCCGATGGTGCCGATGTTTTTGCCGTTCCAAGTGGTGCCCAGGCTGTGGGCGGCGTCTTCGATCACCGGGATATTGCGCGCATCGCAGAGTGCCATGATCGCATCCATATCGCTGGTATGGCCACGCATGTGGCTGATCAGAACTGCGGCTGCCCCCGGCAGTTTGGCGGCGAAATCCACCATATCAACGCGGTAGTTGTCGCCAACCTCAACCAGAACCGGCGTGCAATCGGCATGGACAACGGCAGAGGGCACGGCGGCGAAGGTGAAGGCGGGGATCAGGATATTGGCACCACGCGGCAGGTCAAGCGCTTTGATGGCGAGGAACAAGGCGGCGGAACATGAGGCGACGGCGAGGGCGTATTTGGCGCCTAGCAGGTCGGCAAATTCCTGCTCCAACAGCGCCACCGGGGCACCTTCGGCGGCAGTGTAGCGGAACAGATCGCCCGAGCTGAGCAGGCGTTCAATCTCGGCGCGGGCGGCCTCGGGGATCGGTTCGGCATCGTAGGTTTGCGGGGCGCGGGTTTGTCCGTCAGCAGCCATGATCACAGCTTTCCTTAAAGTCTTCTTTAGAAAAGCTTTAAACACAGGATTGGTGACAGGCTAGTGACAATCGCGCGCCTGCGGTGAAATCCGCCGACAGTGCAGCGGATTTCTGCTTTGGTTGTGGCGGTTGACAGCGCCGGTGTGCTTTCTAAGCGGGGGTTTGTGGGCGAAATTGCCTTACAGGCCCAAACGGTCGCGCATGCCATACCATGTCATCGCCAGCACCAGCAGCGGCCAACGTAGCGTCGCACCACCGGGAAAGCGCGGTTGTGGCAGGCTGGCCATCAGATCAAAGCGTTCCGATTGCGCCGCGGTGGCTTCGGCGAGGATTTTGCCCGCAAGGGTCGCCATCGCGACGCCGTGGCCAGAGTAGCCCGAGGCGGAGAGGGTGTTCGCATAGGGCCGGGTGAAGCAGGGCATCCGGTTCATGGTGATCGCCAAAGTGCCGCCCCAGGCGTAGTCGATCTTGGTGCCTTTCAGTTGGGGGTAGACCTGAAGCATCGGTTTCGAGACGGTTTTGATCAGATCGGGGAAGCGGTAGCCGTAGGATTCGCCGCCGCCAAACAGCAGGCGGTTGTCCTCCGACAGCCGCCAGTAGTTGACGACGAATTTGGTGTCGGCGACGGCCACGTTTTGCGACAAGATGTCTTTGGCGCGATCCCCCAAGGGTTCGGTGGCCACGATGAAGTTGTTGATCGGCATGACTTTTGCCGCGACTTTTGGCGCGAGATTGCCGAGATAACCGTTGCCCGCAAGGATCAGGTGTTTGGCATGGACGCGGCCTTGGGCGGTGTGGACGGTTGGCTGCGCGCCGTGGTCGATATGGGTGACTTCCGAGAGTTCATGCAGGCGCGCGCCAGATTTGGCGGCGGCGCTTGCAAGGCCAAGGGCGTAGTTCAGCGGGTGCAAATGGCCCGCGTCATGGTCAATCTCGCCACCTTTGTAGACCTTGGAGCCGATCAGGTTTTGGATGCCTGCGCGATCAAGCGGTTCGAGATGGGTGTAGCCGTAGTCGCGCTGAAGTTTTTCAGCATAGGCATGGCTGTCACGCACCTGTGCCTCTGTCCAACAGGCGTGCGCAATGCCGGGGTGAAAGGTGACGGGCATGTTATGAGTTTGGATGAGATTCTTCACCAAAGCCTTTGATTCTTCAGCTAAATCCCAAAGCTTATGGGCAGTCTGAACCCCCACGGCTTTCTCGATCCAATCCTGATCCTGGCGCTGGCCGGAGCCGACCTGCCCACCATTGCGCCCCGAGGCCCCGAAGCCGAGTTTATGCGCTTCGAGCAGCACCACATCATAGCCTTTTTCGGCCAGATGCAGCGCTGCGGACAGGCCGGTATAGCCGCCGCCGACGATGCAAACGTCGGCGCGGATCTCGCCTTGCAAGGCTGGGAAAGCGGCCAGCGGTGTGCGGGTGGCGGCGTAGTAAGACGGGGGGTAGGCCCCCGTCTGATCATTCGCGTGCAACAGGTTCATGTTATACGTTCAACAGCAGGTGTTCGCGTTCCCACGGGCTGATGACTTGCAGGAATTCTTTGTATTCATTGCGCTTTACCGAATCGTAGACTGCTACGAATTCCGGTCCCATCATCTCGCACAGGGCTTTGTCTTCTTCCAAAAGGTCAAGCGCATCGCCCAAGTTGACCGGAATATCGTCGCTGTCGATATAGGCGGAACCTGCAAATTCCGGGCGCGGGTTTTTCTTTTCCATCAGGCCGAGATAACCGCAAGCCAAGGTGGCGGCGATGCCAAGATAGGGGTTGCAATCCATTCCCGGCAGGCGGTTTTCCACCCGACGGCCCGCTGGGGCCGAGATCGGGATGCGGATCCCGGTGGTGCGATTGTCGCGGCCCCATTCAAGGTTAATTGGGGCTGCAAAATCCGGCACATAGCGGCGATAGCTGTTCACGTAGGGTGCAATCAGCGCAATGGCCCCGGTCAGGTGGTTCTGCATCCCAGCGATGAAATGCAGGAAATGCTCGGTCTCACCGCCCTTTTTGTCGGAAAAGATGTTCTTGCCGGTTTTGCTATCGACGACCGAGGTGTGAATATGCATCGCCGAACCCGGCTCTCCGGCGATGGGTTTGGCCATGAAGGTGGCGAAACAATCGTGGCGCAGGGCGGCTTCGCGGATCAGGCGTTTGAAGAAAAACACATCGTCTGCAAGGCGAATGGGGTCGCCATGGGCAAGGTTCAACTCAATCTGGCCCGCACCACCTTCTTGCAGGATGCCATCAATTTCAAGGCCTTGCGCCTCGGCAAAATCATAGATGTCGTCGATCACCTTGCCGTATTCGTCAATCGCCGACAGGCTATAGGCTTGCTTGCCCGCAGCCCTTCGTCCCGAGCGGCCCATCGGCGGGATCACCGGCTGGTTGGGGTCGATGTTGCGGGCGGTCAGGAAAAATTCCATCTCGGGTGCCACGACGGGCGTCCAGCCTTGGGCGGCGTAAAGGTCCATGATCCGGCGCAAAACGTTGCGCGGGGCGAAGGGGATCAGGTTGCCGTCCTGATCCTTGGCGTCGTGGATCACTTGCAGCGTCACATCGGCGGTCCAGGGGGCGGCGGTGGCGGTGGTGAAATCGGGTTCCAGAATCATATCCGGCTCGGTGAAAGCATCGAACGGATTGTCGGCCCATTCCCCGGTGATGGTTTGCAGGAAGATCGAATTGGGCAGGAAGTAGTTGGTTTGATAGGCGAATTTCGCCGCCGGCATGGCTTTGCCGCGCGCCACGCCTGCGATATCGCCGATCACACATTCGACTTCATCCACCCGGCGATCACCGATGTAGTTGCGGGCTGCCTCTGGCAGTTGGTCGGTCCATTTGGACATTTTTTCACACTGTTGGTTCGGGTTAACCCCGTCTGTCAGGCGGGGACTTTGTGTCTTTTGGCCTTGAAGAAAGCAGCGATCTGCGCCGCCATGGTTTGATCCTGAATCGGGTCTGACAGCCGGTCTGCGGCTGCCGCCATCACATCGTCAGGGACCAAACCTTTGCCCCGAGTTTGCATCAGGCCATCAATGAATTCGGGGCGAAATTCAGGATGGGCTTGCACGGTCAGCATCCGATCATCATAGATCAGTGCCGCATTGGTGCAGAAATCGTTTGTTGCCAGAACCGATGCATTGGCGGGCTTTTCGGTGACCTGATCGCGGTGCCACGCGTTCAGGGTCATGTGCTGACCGTTGAAATCGTAATCGGTGGCACCGACCGCCCAGCCGCCAGCGTAGCGTTCAACGCGGCCGCCCATCGCTTGTGCGATGATCTGGTGGCCAAAGCAGATGCCAACCATCGGGATATGGGCGGCGTAGGCATCGCGGATGAAAACCTCTAACGGCGGAATCCATGGGTGATCTTCGTAAGCGCCGTGGCGCGATCCGGTGATCAGCCAGCCGTCGCAGTCGTTGACGGAGGCCGGAAATTCACCCTCAACCACGCGAAAGGTGCGATAGCTGAAACCGTTTCCCGCCAGCAGGCGCGCGAACATATCCGGGTAGTCGCCCGACGTTTTCACAAGCGCGTCAGGGGCAAGGCCAGTTTGCAGGATTCCGATGAGCATGTGCTGTCCAAGTTGGGTGAGTCGAGGGTAGCGCAGCACCCCCCCCGGTCGGTCAAGGGGGGATGCTGCAAGCTTTGATCAAACGCCGGGACCAAGGCGATTTCCGCACTGAAATCGGGAACGGAATTCGCGCGAATTCCGCCTCAGACCGTGTCGAGGTACAGCTCAATCCGCTCGGCGTCGGTCAGCTCACCAATGTAGTGATGCTCTTGCCGCTTGGTCGAGATCAGGTTCTTGATCAGCTCGGGGTGGATAAAGCGGGCAACGATTTCGGATTGCTCCATCGCGTCAATCGCGGCCTCCCAACTGGTCGGGATCTGCGGCAGACCTTCAACCGCATAGGCATTGCCGACCACCGGGCTGGAGGGTTCCAGCTGATTCTCAATCCCGTCCAGTGCCGCACCCAAGATCGCGGCGAGCATGAGGTAAGGGTTCACATCGCCGCCTGCGACACGGTGTTCAATGCGGCGCGCGGCGGGGTTGCCTGCCGGGATACGGATCGCAGCGGTGCGGTTTTCATAGCCCCAAGCAATCGCGGTGGGGGCGTGTTTGCCCGGCACCAAACGCTCATAGGAATTCTGGTGCGGCGCAAAGATCAGTGTGGAATCGTGCATCGCATTCAGACAGCCCGCGACGGCGTTTTTCATCATCGCGGTGCCTTTCGGGCCGCCGCTATCAAACACGTTGTCACCCTTGTCATCAATCACAGAAAAATGGGTGTGCAGACCCGAGCCGGAATATTCCGGGTAAGGTTTCGCCATGAACGAAGCCGCAAAGCCGTGACGCCGCGCCAGACCCTTGACCAGCATCTTGAACAACCATGCATCATCGGCGGCACGCAGGGCGTCGTCGCAATGCATCAGGTTGACCTCAAACTGACCAAGCCCGGTTTCCGAAGTGGTGGTGTCGGCGGGGATATCCATCGCTTCACAGGCGTCGTAGAGGTCGGTGAAGAAGGTGTCGAACGCGTCAAGTGCCCGGATTGACAGGGTTTCTGCGGCTTTGCGCACCTTGCCGGAACGCGGTGAGGCGGGGGCTTGCAGGGTTTTGCCAGAATCGTCGATCAGGAAGAATTCCAGCTCAATGGCACACACGGGCGTTAGGCCACGGGCTTTGAAACGATCGACCACAGCGCGCAGAGCATGGCGCGGGTCACCCTCATACGGCGTGCCGTTTTCGCGGAACATCCAGATCGGCAGCAAAGCGGTGGGGGCTTCCAGCCATGGCATCGGCATGAAGCCGCGCTCGGTGGGTTTCAGGATGCCGTCTTGGTCGCCCTGCTCGAACACCAGCGGGCTGTCGTCAATGTCTTCGCCCCAGATGTCGAGGTTCAGAACGGAAAACGGGAACCTTGTGCCGTTTTTCACCACGCTATCAGCAAAGCGCGCAGGCACGCGTTTACCACGGGCTTGCCCGTTCAAATCCGCCGCAGCGACACGAATGGTCCGCACGTCGGGATGCTTTCTCAGCCAGTCTTTCATCATTGCACATCAGGAAGGCATGGAGCCGCCCACACTTGCCAAAATGGCCAGCGGACAGATCGGATCATGCCCTTGATCCTATCCTTTTTTGTGATCCCGGCGGCTGCCACGATAGCAGTCCCGCAATTTGATCAAATGTAGGTTACTATCGGATCAGCTGAGGACGCAAGCGAATTCTGCTGCGGATGTTTTGCGGCAGATGGCGGTTCAGGTGGCGATTGATGCGGCCAAACAGCCAGATCACCCCCAAGGTGAGCAGAACGAAATACATCGCGACAATCGGATAAGGGATGAACGGGTTGAAAGTTTTGTCGGCGAAATAGTTGGCGTAATAGAGCGCGTCACCTTGTTGGCTGAGTGCCGGGAAGCCCGAGAAAAACACCAAAGTGGTGGATTGAAACAGGAAAATCGCCTCATTGGTGTAGCTGGGCCAGGCGAGGCGCAGCATGGTTGGCCATTGCACGCGGCGGAATTTGGCAAAACCGGTGATGCCATAGGCTTCGGCGGCTTCCAGATCGCCTTTCGGGATCGAGCGCAAAGCGCCGTAGAAAATCTCGGCGGAATAGGCGGCGGTGTTGAGGAACAACACGATCAGCGCGCCCGCCCAAGCTTTGGTCAGCCAGGATGAGGTGAGGGTCAGGCCGAACAGCTCAATGCCCGTGCGGGGCAGCATCACCAGCATTTCATAGGCGAGGAAGAATTGGATGAACAAGGGCGAGCCGCGGAAGACAAACACGAACCACTCGGCGGGTTTGCGCAGCCATGGGTTATGGGCGATGCGGGCCAAGGCGAGGGCATTGGCGAGGAAGAAGCCAAACAGCAGCGCCAAAGCGCCGAAATAGACGTTCCAGATCAGGCCGGAACCGATCAGGGTGAATTGCTGGCAGAGGGTGAAATCGGTCTTCGGCAGCAGTTTCGCGCCAATGCCGACAGAGCGCAGCGCGTAATCGGTGAAGGTCTCCCAGCAGCTCATATCGCGGCCTTTCGCATGGCTTCGCCTGCGGCGGTGGCTTGGCCTTTGGACAGCCGGTTTGAGATGCGGGTCAGCACGATTTCCGAAAGTTTGGTCATCAGCAAATAGAACACCAGCAGGCCAAGGAAGTAGTATAGCCGCCAATCGGGGTGCGGGTAGTCATAGGCTTGGGTCTTGGTGCCGCCCAACTCGCGGGCGTAATAAACGATGTCTTTGACCGACAGAAGGAACAGCAAAGGCGTGGCTTTGATCAGGATCATCCACAGGTTGGTCAGGCCCGGTAAAGCGTAGGTCCACATTTGCGGCACCAGCACGCGGCGGAAAACTTGGCCGTGGCTCATCCCATAAGCCTCGGCGGTTTCCAACTGGGCGCGGGGCACGGCTTGCATCGCGCCATAGATCACGTTGGCGACAAAAGCGCCGAACACGATGGCGAAGGTGATCACCGCAAGGCCAAAGCTGTAGGCTTGGAAGGTGAAGGGCGATGCGGTGGCGGGGGGGACTTTGGCTTGCGGGCAGACGTGGAATTCAAGGCCGCGGAACACCGGTTGTGAGAGGTCGTCGCAGACCCGCAAATGGTTGAGGTATTCGATGCCTTGGTCCAGCGCGATGACGAAGAACAGGAAATACACGATATCCGGCACACCGCGCACCATCGCGGTATAGGCTTTGCCGATCCAGCGCAAAGGGGCAATCTGGCTGCGCGCAGCCATCGCCCCACCAAAGCCCAAGGCCATGGCCACCGGGGCGGTGATTGCCAGCAGCAACAGCACGGTGACAAAAGACCAATAAAAATCAAGGTGCTTGCCCGATGTCAGGTAGCACATGGCCCAAGTCAGGCCCTCAATCGCTTTGGGGGTGGCGCAAGCTGCGAACATTTGATCTGCCCGAAATAAAGTGGCCCCCCGATATGTGCCGGGGGGCCTTTGGGATTAGAATTTCAGACCTTCCGGGCCGAAATACTTCTCAATCAAAACGTTCAGGCTGCCATCGGCTTTCATCGCTTTGATCGCCGTGTCCATCTTGGCTTTCAACTCGGTATCGGACTGGCGCATGCCCAGACCGACGCCACCACCGATGGCGATGTCTTCGCCCGCAAAAACCAAAGCACCGTTCGATTCCGCTGCGAAGGGGCGCAGATAGTCTTTGTCGGCAAACACTGCGACAGCCTCACCGTTGCGTACAGCGGCGACGGTTTCATCGGGGGTGGGGAATTCCAGCAGGGTGGCGCCGGATTCAGCCACATAAGCGGCTTGGATGGTGCCGACTTGGGCCGAAACCACGCCGGTTTTCACATCGGCATCCGCCGAGGCGGCAAGATAGGCCGAAGCGGCTGGTGGATAGTAGTTGTCCGAGAAGGTGATGACTTTGGAACGCTCGTCGGTGATCGACATGCCCGCGATGATCACGTCGTAGTTGCCCGATTGCAGGTTGGGGATGATGCTGTCCCATTCGTTGGTGGTCCAGGTACATTCCAGTGCTGCCCGCTTGCAGACCTCATCGCCGAATTCGCGCTCGAACCCTGCCACTTCGCCCTTGTCGTCGATGAAGTTGAACGGGGGGTATGCGCCCTCGGTCGCCAAGCGCACCACGTCCGCCGAGGCGAAGCCTGCGGATAGCGCCATAAGCGCGGTGGCGAAAAGTAGTTTTTTCATTGGTATCTCCCGGTTGGTTTTTGGTTTTTTTAATGTGCGCCTGCGGACAAGAACCCGCGCAGGCGGTCGGTTTTTGGGCTGCCGAATAGGTCCGTCGGCGGGCCTTGTTCTTCGATTTTGCCTAAGTGCAGGAAGATGACGTGATCGGACACGTCGGCGGCGAGTTTCATATCGTGGGTGACAAGGATCATGGTGCGACCTTCATCGGCCAGTGCCTTGATCACCTTGATCACCTCTTGCTCCAGTTCGGGGTCAAGAGCGGAGGTCGGCTCGTCAAACAGCAAGGCGCGGGGTTCCATGCACAAGGCGCGGGCGATGGCGGCGCGTTGTTGTTGGCCGCCCGACAGCATCGCGGGCCAAGCATCGGCCTTATCGGCGATGCCAACTTTGGCGAGGTATTCGCGGGCTTTCACCTCAACCTCTCTCGGGTCGCGCTTCATCACCGTCACCGGGGCTTCCATAACGTTTTGCAGGATGGTCATATGCGACCACAGGTTAAACTGCTGGAATACCATGGAAAGATTGGTGCGCATCCGGGTGACCTGCGCGCGGTCGGCGGGGTGGCGGCCAAGGCCTTGGCCCTTCCAGCGCACCGGCTCGCCTTCAAAGCGGATCTCGCCCTGTTGGCTGTCTTCCAGCAAGTTGCAGCAGCGCAGCAGGGTGGATTTGCCCGAGCCAGACGAGCCGATCAACGACACCACATGGCCACGTGGGGCGGTCAGATCGACGCCTTTCAACACCTCAAGCGCGCCGTAGCTTTTGTGTAGATCATGGATCGCGATGACGGGTGTATCGGCAGATTCGTTCACTTGGCGACCTTATCTCGGGGCAGGTGATCAAATAGGCCGCAGAAATGGTGGCATTGCAACGGGTTTTGCAGCGCATTTTGGCGGGTGCTTGGGCGTTTTGCCTAAGAAAGATGCGCAATCTGTTCAGGTGAGGCCGGCGTGGGCACCGCAAGATAAGCGCTGGCCGGGATCGCGATCAGGCCTTTCAGGTGCAATGTGGCCTGATCAGCCGCGCTGAGGCCGGCAATCGCGGCTGCGGTGACGCGGAAGAAAACTGCCGCATCATTGGTTTTGGCGGTGATATAGGGCAGCACAGGCGTCGGCGGTTCGGTACAGGCGATTTCTTTCAGATGGGCGGCGAAGGGCTCGTATTGTCGCAAGAGTTCCCAAGTCAGCGCGTCGATTGCCGCCAGATCAGCGCGGGATTCGGCGACGGCAAGCGCAGACAGCCGGTGGCCGCCGGTTTGCAGGCTGGGCGGGAAGTGCAAGCCGCGGGCGCTCGCGTGGTTTTGCGGGGCGGCCCAACCGGATTGGCTAAGGTCTTCGTTATAGGCGAAAGACGTGTGGGAATACGCGGCCAAAGTGCTGCGCGGATCATCGTGGCGGGCCACGAAGACCGAAGTGTAATGGCCAGGGGGGCAACCGGGCAGGCCATAATCCGGGGTGCCGATCAGGGTAACATGGTCGTGCAGTTTGGCGCGGAACGGAAAGCCGCAGGTCTGCGAGAAGGTGAGGTCTGGCGATTGCCATGCGTCCCAATAGGCGTGTTCGCCTCTTGTCAGGCTTTCGGGGGCTTGGATGCCCTCGGCGCGCAGACCGTCGCGGATATTGGCCCACAACCGATCATTGGCGGCAGCGGTTTCCGGGCGATCATACATGCCAAGCGAGGCGATCATGCGCGGTCGGCTTTCTGGCGGGCTTGCGCAGATTCGACGTCCGAAAGGCCCAACAGGTTGGCGAGCAAACGCATTTGCTGATCTTCGCTGGCGTCACGCTGGCCATCGGCGAGGGCGACGGACCATAAAGCCTCGACCAACCCGGCGCGGTCTTCCAGCGGCACGGCGGCTTTCAGGGCGCGGGTAAAGCGCACGGTGTCGGGGGCTTGGGATTCGAAATCCTCGGCTTGGGCGCGCAGGGCGGCGGCCTCAAACGCATCAAGCCCGTTGCGGGTCATCAGGATTTTCTCAATCCGTTCGACTTCTTCAACGGCATAGAGGCCATCGGTTTTCGCGACCCTGACCAGCAGGGCGGCAAGCGCCAGCCGGGCGTCGGGATCGGCCATGCGGGTCGGGGCGGGAGCCAGAAGGCTGCGGAGGATTTCTGCGAACATGCTGTCAGGATAGGCGGGTGCTACGGCCTTGCCAAGTGGCGTTGCTCGCGCCGAAGCGCACGAAGCGGTTACGGGCGGCGGATTTTTCCCGAACTGATCGGCACGGCGCTGCCTTTGATACGAACGGCGGTAATGCCGCGCGCGGTGGCGTCGATGGTCAGGCCGATGCTGGAGGGGCGGCCCATCTCGACGCCTTGGCGCAGGGTCAAGCGGGTGCTGCCCGAGGAGATCACGCCGGTTCGCCAAAGTTGCGCGGCCAGAATGGCGCTGGCCGATCCGGTGGCGGGGTCTTCGGGGATGCCTGCGGTGGGCGAAAACATGCGGGCTTGGAAATCGCAAGTCTGGCTGGGTGAAGTTTGGCCGGGGGTGTAAAGATAGGCGCTGTCGACTTCTGCGAGGGCCATCAGCACGGACCAATGCGGCTCGTGCGGTTTGGCATTGCTCAGGGTTTGCAGGCTATCGACGGGGACATACAGAAAGCGCGGGCCACCTTGATGGGTGGCGGGGCGATGGTTGGCAAAGCCGATTTGGGCGGGCGCAAGGCCGAGGCTGGCGGCAATCAGATCAAGCGGCAGGTCGGTTTTGACCGGGAAGGGCAGCACGGGGGCTACGAATTCGGCCTCAATATGGCGGCCTTGACGGCTGACGGTAACTTGGGCAAGGCCCGCTTCCTCCTCTAGCGTGATCAGCGTTTCAAAATCGCCCGTGTGTCTGGCGCAGGCGAGATGGATGGCGCAGCCGATGGTCGGATGGCCTGCAAAGGGGATCTCGGCGGTGGGAAAGAAGATGCGGACGCGGGCGGTGTGGGCAGGGTCTTGCGGCGCTTGCACGAAGATCGTCTCGGACAGGTTGAACTCGCGCGCGAGGGTCTGCATTTCGGCGGTGGTCAGGCTGTCGGCACCCAGCACCACAGCAAGCGGGTTGCCCGCGAACGGGGTTTCGGTGAACACGTCGAGGGTGTGAAATTCCAGCATTTGAACATTCCAGCCTTAGAGGGTCTTGAAATTACAGCGCCTTGAAATGCGTCTCAATCCGCGCGGCTTCTTCAGCCAGACCGTAAGGCGGATTGACGATAAACAGGCCCGAGCCTTCCATCCGATGCCCCTCCCGCGCCGGGGGAAAGCGGACTTCCGAGCGTAGGGCCTCGGGGAACTGGGCTTCGAGGGCTTTCAGCATCGGGCCATGCGGGCCACCTGTCAGCAGTGGATACCACAAAGCAATGATCCCGACGTTCCATTTGCGGTTGATATTGGCGATTTGCTTGGGGATGGCGTCGTAATCGGCCTTCACCTCGTAGCTGGGATCAATCAGCATCAGACCCCGGCGCGGCGTGGGCGGGGTGACGGCAAGCGCCAGATCGAAGCCGTCTTGTCGGTAGACATGCGCGCTCCACGGGTTCAGGGCGTGACGCAGGTGTTGATGTTCTTGTGGGTGAAGCTCGGCGAGGTGAATGGTGTCTTGGTCGCGCAAGCTGAGCGCGGCGATCAGGGGAGAGCCGGGATATGCGAGGGGGCCGTAGCTGGCACGGACCTCATTGAGACGGTTGCGATAGGGGTGCAGGGGCGGGAACCATTGTTCGGCAATGGCGATGCCCGCTTCGGCCTCGCCGGTTTTCAGCGCCTCATCGCTGCCCAGATCATAGAGACCGCGGCCCGCGTGGGTCTCGATATATGTCAGCGGTTTGTCTTTTTGGGTGAGGTAATCGAGCATGACGGCCAGAAGCGCGTGCTTCTGGACATCGGCGAGGTTTCCGGCGTGGAACAGGTGTTGATAGGACAGCATGCGGGTTTATAGGGCCGGATTTTGCGGGGGGGAAGGGGATTTGCGCAGGGTCCCAACTCGGGACCTTTTTTATGTGTGTGATTTCAAGGGGATGGGGTGGTGGAGTTAAGGGTTTATTAAGGTTTTGGACTATTTTCGCAGGCAAGCGCTGCCATCGGTTTTGAAGATACCGGTGGGGCGGTAGTTTTTCAGCGCGGTGCGAGCGGCGAGGGTGATCAGGCAGGCCATCTCATCGCCGCGGTCGGGATTGAGGGTTTGCAGGCTGGCGGTGACGCCAAAGGCGGGGGTTCCCTCATAGGGAATCTCATAGGTTTCTGGCGAGATGCCGACGGTTGCGGAGATCGTGTAAAGCCAGACCCGATTTGTACCTGTGCCAACCCAGCGGCCTACATCCGGGGCGGGTTCGACATTCACCACCAGATCGGCACCGGGGCAGTTTTTCGCTTTCAGGCCTGATTGCGCCATCACCTTTGCCAAGCGCGGCAACAGATACGCGCCGTAGCCCGAGCTATACTGGGTCGAGGACAGCTGGATGATATAGCTTTTGCCGCTGAATGGGTCGGCCAGAGCCGGGGTGGCGAGGAAAGCTATGGCAAGGGCGAGACGGGGCATATGGGCACCGGGGTTGTTGGGCGCAGGATCGGCGCGGGGGAGGATTGGGGCAAGTTCGGCGTTAGTGGTTGGTTAAGGAGGATGCGGGAGAGTTCGGGGGAGGGCTTGATTGAATATAGCGGAAAGGGTATATAGCGAAAATGCAATGGTCGGTGGAGGCGCTGGCGGCGGCTCAGATGGAGATTGACGCGCTGCCCGTAGGTTTGCGGGCGCGGATGTATCGCCTGATGGCGATGATCGAAAGCTATGGGCTGGAGCAGATGCGCGAGCCGCATGTGAAGCATCTGGGCGGCAAGCTGTGGGAATTGCGCGCCAAAGCCGCTGAAGGCATTGCGCGCGGGCTTTATGTGGCGGTGGAGCGGCGGCGCGTTGTGCTGCTGCATGTGTTTGAGAAGAAATCAGAAAAGACACCGCTGCGGGCTTTGAGCTTGGCGCGGGCGCGGATGAAGGAGATTTCGCGATGAGGGAGATGGCGCGATGAGCAGAACCATTCCGTTGGCCGAAATGCTGGCGAAGAACATGAAAGATCCCGCCTTCGCCGCCGCCTATGCCGAGGCGGATGCGGAGTATTCGGTAATCGAGGCGATGATCTCGGCCCGCGCCGAGGCAGGTCTGACGCAAGAGGCTTTGGCGGAGCGGATGGGGACGACCCAGTCGGCGATTGCGCGGCTGGAGGGCGGGCGGGTGTCGCCCTCGGTGGAGACCTTGCGGAAGTATGCGAAGGCGGTGGGGAAAAGGCTGCGGGTGGAGATGGTATGAGGGGGTAGGGTGGGTTCCTAGTCTGATATGGCGCGGCGCTTGTGCGGGGTTTATAATCCCGCACAATCAAATTAAACAATCCTGTCAATTTCATTCATAAAGCGGCTCTGTTGCACAAATCAGCCTGAGGTCGAGTTTTCCCTTCCGCTGGACAGAGTCATCCCACACGTTGAGTTTGCGGCGTTCCAAGTGCCGTAAATCGGTTCAGGATCGCCGCCCTGA